>JAGOAT010000004.1:0-37354 GCA_017983775.1 Candidatus Saccharibacteria bacterium
GCTAGAAGGAAGCAGTACGAATATTATCGTAGTCAACTTTTGACATTTGATGATTCGAGAGAGAGAGAGTCAGATGGCTAGAATTAGGGGAATGTATCGACAAGAATACTGGAGGAGGTACTCCCTCAAAGGCAGTCTCTGCATATTGGAACGGCGATATACCTTGGGCTTCAGTAGGCGATCTAAATGTAGAGGGAAATATGATTAGCACCACAAGAAACTTCATAACTACAGAGGGCTTAAACAATAGCTCAACTAGTCTGATTCCTAAAGGGGATGTGATTGTGGCTGTTAAGATTTCTCCCGGCAAAATGAAAATTGCTAATACTGATTTAGCCATCAATCAAGATTTACGAGGGCTATCTTTAAAGCCTTTTTTGAATAGCAAATTCCTGACTTATTATTTTCAAACAATAAATATCATTGGCAATGGCACGATAGTCAAAGGAATTACTGTGGATGCATTGAATCGTGTTAAAGTTCCTGTTCCGTCTATCGAAGAGCAAAATCGAATCGTAGACATTCTTGATAAGTTCGACAATCTCCTTCATGGAATAAGTTCGGGTCTGCCAGCTGAACTATCTGCTCGCCGCAAGCAATACGACTATTACCAAACCAAATTACTGACATTTAGGAGGCTACAGCGTGAGTAAGTATAGTATGGTGGCAGAAAATTCCAACAGCACTGTTGTAGGTGAATTTACTCCTGCAAAAACCCGTGCGACCAATTACCAGAGTGAAGCGGATTTAGAAAAAGCATTTGTAGAGTTATTACAGGCTCAAGCCTATGACTACCTACCTATTACCAGTTCGTCCGACCTCACAGATAATCTACGAACTCAGCTGGAGAAGCTTAACAGCTACCAGTTTAGTGATAGTGAATGGAAGCAGTTCTTTTATGAACATATCGCTAACCCGAACAGCAACATTGAAACCAAAACGGCAACAATTCAGGAAGATCATGTCAAGAATCTGTACGACGAACACGGTCAATTCAAGCGCAATATCTATCTTATAGACAAGAAAAACATTCACAATAATAGCCTCCAAGTGATTAACCAATACGAAGTGGACGGTGCAAGGTCTAACCGCTATGATGTCACGATTCTCGTGAACGGCTTGCCACTTGTACATGCTGAACTGAAGCGTCGAGGCGTGGCTCTGCAAGAAGCCTTCAATCAAATTAACCGTTATCAACGTGATAGTTTCTGGGCGGATAGTGGGCTATACGAATATGTACAGCTATTTGTTATTAGCAACGGAACGTACACAAAATACTACAGCAATACTACACGGTTCCAGCACATTAAAGAGGCCAGCGAGACTCGTGCTAAACGAACAAAGAAAACCAGCAACAGCTTTGAGTTTACGAGCTGGTGGGCAGATGCAAATAACAAGCCTATTTTTGATCTTATGGACTTTGGTCAAACATTCTTTGCAAAGCACGCGATCTTAAACGTCCTAACAAAATACTGCGTGTTTACCAGCGACCGATTACTGCTTGCAATGCGACCCTACCAGATCGTTGCAACTGAGCGAATATTGAATCGGGTTGAAGTTTCAACGAACTATAAAAAACTAGGCACAATCGAAGCTGGCGGATACATTTGGCATACCACTGGATCGGGCAAAACGTTGACTAGCTTCAAGACGGCTCAACTTGCCAGTAAATTGTCATCCGTTGATAAAGTACTATTCGTTGTCGACCGTAAAGATCTCGACTATCAAACCATGAAGGAGTATGACAAGTTTGAGAAAGGCGCGGCTAATAGCAATACGAGCACTGCCAAACTTACCAAACAACTTGAAAACGACAATGCTCGAATCATAATCACAACCATTCAAAAACTAGATAAGTTCATAAAGAAGAACGAAGGACACAAAGTATTTGATGGTCACGTCATAATCATCTTTGATGAGTGTCACCGATCACAGTTCGGTGATATGCACCATGCAATCACAACCAGCTTCAAAAACTACCACCTCTTTGGTTTTACGGGTACCCCTATCTTTGCTAAAAACTCTTCTAGCGGTGGTCGTGTTGATCTCAAAACGACCGAACAGGCTTTTGGCGAAAAGCTACACACATACACAATAGTCGATGCTATTACTGACAAAAACGTATTGCCTTTTCGCATTGACTACATCCGAACCATAAAAGAGGCTGACGATGTCGATGACTCACAGGTACGTGACATTGACCGCGAAAAAGCACTGGCTGCACCCGAACGCATCTCAAATGTCACACAATATATTCGTGATCACTTTGATCAAAAGACTAAGCGCAACAGTAAGCCGTACGCATTCATCGCTTTAGCAAACGTCCATGAAGCCGCATCGGCAAAAGACCGTTCGGCCGTTGAAGAAATCAAGCAAAAGATTCGACTAAGCGGGTTTAACTCCATATTTGCCGTCAGCTCTATCGATGTTGCAAAGCTGTACTATACAGAGTTCAACAAGCAACAAGAAGATGTACCAGAGTTAAAGAAATTAAAGATAGCCACAATATTCAGTTACGGTGCTAATGAAGTCGATGATGAAATGGATGGGCTCGAGGACGAAAACTCCGACAATACAGATGGTCTAGATAAAAACTCACGCGACTTCCTCGAAGCTGCGATAAAAGACTACAACAAAATGTTCGGGACTAACTACGATACATCATCCGATAAGTTCCAGAATTATTACAAAGATGTCAGTTTGCGCATGAAGAACCGCGAGATTGATCTACTCATCGTAGTGAACATGTTCCTGACAGGCTTCGATGCCACAACTTTAAATACACTCTGGGTAGACAAGAACTTGCGAATGCATGGACTACTCCAGGCCTATTCACGAACCAACCGAATTTTAAATTCAATTAAGACATTCGGCAACATTGTTACTTTCCGTAACCTAGAGAAGGCCACCAATGACTCTCTGTCACTCTTTGGCGATAAAGAAGCTAGCGGAATCGTACTACTCAAGTCATTCCGTGAGTATTACGACGGTTATGAAGCTGAAGGTAAGCAGGTACGCGGATATGCCGAGCTTGTTAATGAGTTGATTGAACGATTCCCAGTTGGCCAGCCTATAATCGGTGAGCAGAATAAAAAGGATTTCATTAAACTCTATGGTGCAATCCTAAAGGTGCGCAACATTCTCTCTACATTCGATGACTTTACGGGTAACGAGATCCTATCAGAGCGTGATGTACAGGATTACCACAGTATGTACATTAACTTTTACGATGAGTTCCGAAAAGTTGAAGAGAGCGACAAAGAAAATATCAATGATGACATCGTCTTTGAGATGGAGCTTATCAAACAAGTCGAGATAAATATTGATTACATCCTTGAACTCATCCGCAAATATCATGCAAGTAACCAAGAGGACAAAGAACTACTTGTTGATATTAACAAAGCAATCGATTCAAGCATTGAGCTTCGGAACAAGAAGGAGCTTATCGAACAATTCATCAGCAGTATTAATGCTGACTCATCTGTTGATGATGACTGGCAGTCATTTGTGAATTCCAAGAAGATAGAAGAGCTTGATCGAATTATCTCTGAGGAAAATCTTGACCGTGACGAAACCTACAAGTTTATTGAAAGTGCATTCCGTGACGGCGGTGTACAAACGAGTGGTACTGCTATCACAAAAATCATGCCCCCTGTCTCTCGTTTCAGCCCAGACCAAAGCCGTGGCAAGAAGCGAGAAACAGTGTTAGATAAATTAGCCTCATTCTTCAATAAGTTCTTCGACATTTCAAACGGAAAGCTCCAAGCCTGAAACTGCCGAGAGGGTCATAGCAATATGAGTAGTGAGCAACTTTCTCGTTTTTTAGATACTGATGGCAAGGTTAAGATTTGGCCGACCAAGCAAGCACATAAAGAGATTGTTCTCGAATACCTGTCTAGCAAGTTCGATGCAAGCAATACTTATACAGAAAAAGACGTAAACGAAATACTAAAGACTTGGCATACGTTTACTGACTGGCCGTTATTACGCAGAGAATTGATTGACAGGGGTTATATGGCACGGGACCGAGGCGGATATAAGTATTGGAAAATTAAGGCTAACAAAAATGGCATACAAGCCGAAACCGCCCATAGTTGAGCCGGGTGACGGTGATGATAAAAAACGACACAGAGCTTTTTTAGACATACCACTTAAAGGTGCTGGGCAACTACGCAATAAGTCACGTTGGGATTATAGCTCGTATCACTTTATGTATGGTCCCAGTGCGTATGACCCAAAAGGCTACTACCTATTTGGTGCTTTAAACGAGGTTGAAAAAGCTGGTATTAGTATGATGCAAGTGTCAGAGTTTATTATCGAGAGCCGAGCCAACGACGTGCCTGACGGATTAGACGACGAGCAGCAACGGATAGCTGATAATGTGCTGCAATCCCGAATTGATGAGTTTGTTTTGTGGCAGCGTAAAATGACTGAAATTATAGTTGATTTGGTTGGCTTTCGAGGCACAAACTCAAAAGAATACTATCAGCATTACCTGATATTACAGGAGCTTGCGTCGTTGCATCGTACACAAGCCGACATAAAAGAATACTATGGTGCTGTAAATGAAAACTATGCCTATCAAGAAGCCGACCTTGTAAAACAAGCTGACCAGCTCGCAGCAAAGCTAGACCCTAATAAGTGTTGGTATGCCATTGTGAAAAATGGTCGTATCACGCATAGATTGCGTTCGTTTGAGGACAAGTTCAAGGCAGTATTTCCAAAAATGAAAGTTGCTCAACGTGCAGTAATGCGGACACACTACGTCTCTTTTGGTAGCCAAAGTAAGTCATTACACCCAGGTAGCTCGGCTGGCGACAGGAACTTAAAGCTAGATGACGTTGATGCACATTTGCACCGTGTTGGCTTACTCACACTGCACGTCGTAAATGCCGCAAAGGACCTAATGCGAATACACAATACTAAAGGTTTCTTAAAGATGTGTGCCGACCTGGTAAAGAAGAACGATTACCCAGTTGAGCTGCACACCAAAAAGACACGTCCTGATATTGAGGTTGGCGACTTTGTAATTGCTGGCGGCGACCTGTGCCAAGTAGTAAAAGTCATTAGGAGTAAATACGGTTATAGGTCATTCCGTGTTAAGTATTTGGAAAAACCGCCGTTACCCTCAACGCCAGAGGACGAGTTTATTGGTGAGTTGGTGCGACTTTACTACAAGCGGAAACCACTCGTCGAGCAAGTAAAGAAACTACTATCCGAGGACGGTGCAAAAGAACCGCTAACCAGACAAGTAAACGTAGCAGCTAGACAAACCATTTTAGACTTTTGGGCGAATATGGGCGGTAAAGAGTTTGCTTACGGCAAAAAGGACCAGGGTTATCAAAAAATGGGCGAATATCTTGAACAGCAAAAATCAAAGTGTAGAGGTAAAAAGTGATGGGTAAAGAGATTGACGGCTCGCAATCTGCTTTTGACGAGCTAAAGGCTTTTACCGATAACTATTATGCTGGCAAGATGCCAAAAAAGAATGTTTTCAAAGAGGGTTATAGGCAGCTATTTAGCCGTGGAATAAAGCTACGACAAGATGACGGAGTAGACCCAAAGATGACCCTAAGCGTTCCAAAGGTCGGTAATATGCTTGTTATTGGTATCAGATATAAAAAAGATAACGGTCGCAATACAGAGGACCACTTTATTTTTCGTCCTAACACTAACATTTATAACTGCAAGGGTAAGGAGCTGGATAAGATTTACCCTGAATATACTGGCTCGCATACTCTGCAACTTTGACAAAAATGCTTGCTCATTCTACCCCCATAAATACGGCATTCATACGGCGGAGTGTATTTTGTGAGAAATAAAGGGGACTACCCCCCGCCTATCATTAAGTAAAATGTGTGGCATAGAGACTAGTCGGCTGGTTCAACTAGATATTCAGAGTAATTTACACCTTGAGCTATATCAGTTAACACTCGCCTTACAAAGGGCAGCATATTTTCAGGCAAATCTTTGATATCAAACCAAGACAAATCGTCACACTTTTCAGGTTCAGCATTTATGATTTTTCCCTGCCACTCTCTTAGTTCATAGAATAAATCTATTCGCTCCTGACCGACTTGATTACGACTTAGTCGGTGTGCAACGTGTACAAACCTTAAATTAGCAGGGTCTATATCTATACCTGCCTCTTCTTTTGCCTCACGCACCATCGCTGTAGTACCTAGCTCATCGCCATCAAGATGACCAGCAACTAAGCCATATTTTCCGTCTTGATAACCAGTATTTGCACGTCTAAGTAGTAGCACCTCGTCGCCTCGTCTTAATACTAGATACACTGCTGGAATTAGTTTAAATCTTTCTTTTGTTGTCATGCAGTAAAGTATAGCACAGTTAGGGTTTGCCGAACGACAGTGCAAGGCTAGGTTCATACTTCTCAACAGCAGCTGCTAAATCCTCAAATTCGTAATCCTCAAAGTTATTGCTGGCAGTTCGTAGAGTTTCCACTAGACGGAGCCAATTTGAAGATTGGACACATGAAAAGACCGTTTCGAACGGTCTTTTTAATTTCCACCCCAGTAAATCTCCGTCATGAGTTAAGTTCTGAAGTGCACTATCTACATTGTCTATTCGCCTACGTAGTACACGTTGTCCCCCTCCCCAAATCACAAACACCCTATCTATTCTCTAAGTCTGGTTGGCTTCTCTCTGCTAGCTAACTGAGGTACATAGTCTGATGAACTCATTTTAAGTGAGGTATGAATACGTTTATGATTGTAGTAATAGATAGTAAGAGTAATACCCCCATAAACCCCTTAGGGTATTTGTCATCCAATGATAAAGCAAAAGAAGATAACCAACCACTCCTCAAGCCAAGGCAAAACAAGTGTTAAATGCATTAAGATAGCTGCTCATTGAGTGGAGGGCTTTGCAGGTTTTACGATTTTAAGTCATTTTAAACATGGGATTGTTGATGACCGAATCTCTAATCAACAACCAAAATACTTCCTGTTTTCTGGTATGCTTATACGACTATATTGAATCTTTGCTACAATACTAAAGTGAAGATTTATGTAACATCACGATTCAAGGGCTCGTCTGAGAGTAGAGACGAAATTGAAAAACTTTGTTCTGCTGTAAGAGATGCTGGGATGGAAGATTTTCATTTTATCCGCGACGTAGAGCATTATCAGTCCAATTTTTTTAAAAGCCAAGATGAATTATGGGCTGCGGCTCTTCAATATTTAATCGGATGTGATGCTCTTTTAATAGACATTAGTGATGCACCTAGTGGAGGTCGCTTAGTTGAAGCTGGAATGGCATATTCGTTAAACAAACCAATCTATGTGATTGTAAAAAATGGTGTTGTATACAAAGATCTTTATAATGGCATAGCAACTTCAATACTAAAATACGATGAGGTTGCTGACATTACAAAGCAACTTAAATTTTCCTGAAGCGAATCCATGTGCTTAGTCACCTGTTCATTATATTGGATCCAGGATAGTCATCTTTCGACATTTCGAGGCTAGACCTTGCATTTTCATATCTGTTAGCTCGGTCAATTTCGAGGTTAGACCTCGAAACATCAATTAGAACAAATAACCCTGATAATAGCCCTCCAGCCACCAACTCAAACGTCTTCACCCCCTCTGCGGTGCACTTACCACCGAATGCAAGGCCTGCCAATTATTAATGAATCTCAGTGAACTTATAATCCTCAATAAAAATCTACTCAGACTATCAATCTGCTAATGCAATGGTTCTTCTGATCGAAGGTAATGACAACTATATCCGCCGGGGTTCTTCTGCAAATAGTCTTGATGGTACTGTTCAGCCTGATAAAAAATACCAAGTGGCTCAAGTGTTGTCTGGACTGGCTTCGGATAGAGACCAGAATTGTTGACGGCCTCTATCACCTTCTTAGCAAGTTGCTTTTCTTGCTCACTAGCATAAAAAATCGCCGAACGGTAACTAGTCCCAGTATCATTTCCTTGTTGATTCTTAGTCGTAGGATCATGAATTCTAAAAAAATAATCTAGTAATTGATCTCTATTAGTTATCTTCGGGTCATATTTGATCCTGACGGCCTCTGCATGACCTGGGTGGTTATTATAATCTGGATTATTGTTTTGCCCACCAGTATAACCTACTTCCGTATCCACTACGCCTGGCTGATTACGGATCAAATCCTCTATACCCCAAAAACAACCGCCCGCCAAAACAAGCTCCTCTGTCTTCATGACTTCTTCCCTTCTCTCGGATCAAAATCAAGCGCTAATGAATTGATACAATAACGCATCCCAGTAGTCTCTTCAGGTCCATCAGGAAATAAATGCCCCAGATGACCACCACACTTCGCGCAAGTCACCTCCGTCCTCTTCATGCCATAAGAGGTGTCTTCTACTTCCCTGATTGCACCACTGATTGCCTGATCAAAACTTGGCCAACCCGATCCTGAATCAAATTTTGCACTAGAGTCAAACAAGATTGCATCACAACCAACACAATGATAGCTGCCATCAGCTTTGTTATTCAGTAACTTACCGCTAAATGGAGCTTCGGTACCCCTGTCCAACAGAATTGCCTTCTGCTCTGCACTTAGTTTATATTGCCCTGTCATCTAATAAGATTATATCGACTTTTGTTTTATCTTGCTACATAAGATAAAATTAAATTTAGCTTCCAGCAATGGACAATCAAGAAATAAGGAGTTTATTATGAAGAAAGTTATCAATTTTAGCAAAGAATACCCATTCGTAGCTGGAGTAGTAATAATAATCCTACTAGCAATCATCCTTGACCTTACTGGCTTCATCGATCAGGCAAACTTATTACTCGGAAGTTTCTCTATATTGATGGCATTACGGCTCAGCATCGATATGGTTAAGTCACTTCGTGAAGGACGCTATGGGATAGATATCCTAGCAGTAGTAGCGATCATTAGTACTGTAGTAGTCAATGAATACTGGGCATCAATTGTAATAGTCTTGATGATGACTGGCGGTGAAGCCCTGGAAGATTACGCCTCTAGTAGAGCCCAAAAAGAGCTCAATGCCTTGCTCGACAGAGCTCCCAAAACCGCCCATTTGGTTATTGGTGATAAATTCAAAACTGTAGCACTTTCTACTATTAATCCTGGAGATACTCTACTAGTCAAGCCAGGTGAAGTTGTTCCAGTCGATGCGATATTACTAGATCAATCAGCGGAATTCGACGAATCCTCCCTGACCGGTGAGAGCCTGCCTGTCGAACATCAAAAAGGAGAAGAGCTCCTCAGTGGTTCAATCAATGGTGGTGAGGCAATCAAAATCGAAGCGCTCAGATCTTCAAAGCAGAGCCAGTACCAACAAATCATTGAGCTAGTCAAATCAGCAACTGGCACCGAAGCTCCCTTCGTCAGGCTGGCTGATCGCTATGCTGTACCTTTCACTCTTGTCTCATTTACTATTGCCGGAATAGCTTGGATCATCTCGGGTGATGCATTAAGATTTGCACAGGTATTAGTAGTAGCTACTCCCTGCCCTCTTCTCCTTGGTGCACCAATCGCTCTAGTATCTGGTATGAGTCGAGCTGCCAAACATGGAATCATTGTCAAAAGTGGCTCAATATTAGAGCGTCTTGCTACCATCAAAAGTGTGGCCTTTGACAAAACTGGTACTCTGACCAGCGGTGAACCAGTAGTAAGTAAGATTAGTCCTCAGCCAGGGTTTCAGGATCAAGATATTTTACTCTATGCTGCTAGCGCCGAGCAACAATCTGCTCATATCCTAGCACGCGCATTAGTTAAAGAAGCAACAAATCAAAAACTTGCCCTGGTCTCACCCAAAAAACTTCAAGAGACTACTGCCCATGGTATATCAGCAATCATCGAGGGTAAGAAAATTCTGATCGGCAAACAAAGCTTTTTAGACAGCCATCATATTGATCTGTCCAATCAAATCAATCAGGCCGGTGAGACTATTGTCTATCTGGCTATTGATCAACAATTCGCAGGAACAATTGCCTTTCGGGACGAAATTCGACCTGAAACCAAGCAAACTTTGAAGGATATACAATCTCTTGGCATAAATAATACCCTGATGTTGACTGGCGACAATCAAGCTACTGCCAAACGGATAGCTAGGGAAGTCGGGATTACTGACTTCCAGGCTGATTGCTTACCTATTGACAAGGTAAATTCGATCAAAAGTGCTCCAGTCCATCCGATCATGATGGTTGGTGATGGTGTCAACGATGCACCTGTCCTAGCCGCAGCAGATGTTGGTCTAGCGATGGGAGCTCGTGGCTCAACAGCAGCCAGCGAGACTGCTGATGTCGTAGTTCTGGTCGATGATTTATCCAGAAGTTACCAAGCAATTCGGATCGCCAAAGACACTATGCAGATCGCAACTCAAAGTATCTGGATCGGTATCGCCATCAGTGTGGGGTTAATGCTAGTCGCTTCTACCGGAGTCTTGCCTGCCGTGGTTGGCGCTGGACTTCAGGAGCTAGTTGATGTTACAGTGATGATAAATGCCCTGAGAGCACATGGGTCTTGGTCAACCCAAAATGTCAATCATGATGATTAAAATTAACAAACAGAGGAGGCAAAATCAAACAACTAATTAAAGTCTTAACAAAAACCCCGGTATCAGCTTATAGCCTAGCCTTAAGCTACTGCATTATGTTGATAGTCAACGGCCTAGCTGGCTCAACAACCTTCATTAATCATCGGAATACCGCCGATGTATCCAATGCCAATCTAACCCTCTTCACGCCGGCTGGTTTGACATTTGCCATCTGGGGAATAATCTACCTACTACTTGGAGTATACATCTTGTTTGCACTTGGCGTCATTAAGTTGCCCAAAGTCAAGCCAACCTCTGTGGTCTACCAAAAGATCAATGGGCTACTCACAATCTCTTCAATCATTAATATATTATGGTTATTATCCTGGCAATTCGAAGTATTCTGGCTAACAATAGTCCTAATGATCCTACTCTTGTTGACCCTGATTAGGATACATACACTAGTTTTTGACCTGAAACTAAATACTCAGAAATCCCTTATACTTCGCATGCCCTTCAGTATTTATTTTGGCTGGATTAGTATAGCAACTGTAGCAAATATCTCTACGGCAATCGTAGCTTGGGACTGGGCAATGTTTGATAATAATCAAGCAATATGGATGATCGTCACAACCATTACTGCGACTCTTATTGGGCTAACCGTTGGCATTAACAGACAAGACCCTTGGTACTTGCTTGTATATGTCTGGGCTTATTTGGGTATAATCATCAGACATCTTAATAATGCTCCTGAAGGATTTGATCAGCAATACCCAGAAATAATCATAGCAGTTAGCATAATGCTTGTGATTATCCTGGCAGTAATCACAAAATTAATTTTCAAGAGACATAAACCCAAGAAGTAATCCATTAGCCTGATTTCTCAAAACTATATATGGCTAGATAATTCTTAATAAAACTTGATCAAATAGTGTAATTAGTCCATCAACCCAACGACCTTAGGGCTTAAATTCTATGGCCAAATTGATTTTTGGGCAAACAACCAGCTGTAGATCTGACATGTTGAACCCAAGACCTGACCTTCCCTATTCATCTTACCCAATCTCTCTTGATCTACCCACTCAAACTCTTGAGACTCTCCTATATCAGGTCGAATCTGATCAGTATAACTCTTTAGGGCATAGCTCATATCAATATGCCGATGTGAGCCATCAGGGGGAAGATCATGCACTTCATAATGAAAAGGAATTGGTAGAGTCTTATGACCCTTGCTAACCACCCTTGGTTGATCTGGCTGCAATAATAACTGACACTTCTGAATTATTAAGCCGGCTTCCTCCAAAAGCTCATGGCTCAAAGCTTGCCAGGGATCCTCATTAAGCTCAATGTGCCCCCCAACTTGCATTAGTTTACCAAGTTTTTTATGTTTGACTAGCAAAACTTTCGCTTGATTTGGATGCAAGATAAATACACTAATAGTATAATCATATTCTTTGTGGATATGTGGCATATTGGAAATTATATACCAAGCTAATAATCCCTCCAAAATCCACGATTCGAGGTCAGACCTCGTCAATTTTGATCTGTTGCACTACCCAAATTCAAGGTTAGACCTCGAAAATACTAGATGGCTATTTTGATAGTCTTCTTGATGATAAGATATTGATATAGACCAATTAATAATAAGGAGAAAAATGACAAAAGAAATTGTTCCAAATCTATGGTTTGATGGAAAAGCCAAAGAGGCTGCTGAATACTATATATCGGTATTCCCGAATAGCAAGATTCTATCAATCGAGTATTACCCGAATAGTACAGAGGATGGCTTGGCTGAATTTCAATTGGAGTTAGCCGGACAACCCTTGGTAGTAGAATTTGAATTAAATAATCAACACTTTACTGCAATCAATGCCGGCCCTGAATTTAAATTTAGCGAAGCAATATCCTTTGCCGTGTTTTGTAAAGATCAGGAAGAAATAGATTACTACTGGAGTAAATTATCTACAGTGCCAGAAGCAGAACAATGTGGCTGGTGTAAAGACAAGTATGGTCTAAGCTGGCAAATCGTACCTGAGAATATTAATCAGCTTATGAAAAAACCGGATGCCTATAGTAAGATGATGGGGATGAGAAAGTTGATTATTGCAGAATTTTAGGAGCCCTTACCAAGCCCCTAGCACAGTACCCCTCTAGCTGTTAGAATAAAATAATGAATCAATATAATCTCTCCAACCCAACTCCAGCACCCAGTGGTGATGGCTGTAAAGACTGCCTATCTAGTGACGGCTGGTGGGTACACCTTCGTCGTTGTCTAGAGTGTGGTCAGATTGGTTGCTGTAATAGCTCACCAAGTCAACATGCAAAAAAACATTGGCAAGAATCAGGGCACAAGCTGATTATGACTTACGAGCCGGAACAAGCTTGGTTTTATGACTGGTCAAATGAACAAATGGTCAATCCACCATCAGAAAAAATAACTCCCCCTTTGAGTCACCCCATCGATCAATCTGCACCTGGCCCAGAATACCGCGTACCAGACAATTGGGAAGGCTTTCTCAATTATTAGACTGATCATTATTGAAGCTTACTTTGATCATCAACCCAATAACTGAGTTGCTTTCATTCTCTATAGGGGCTTTACTATCACCAAAATATCAAAAATTGATTTATGGGCAAAAATTACATCATATGCCCACTACAAGATAGTGGTCGACTTATTTTCTTAGTTTACCACTTTTACCGAGCTAATAATTCATTTATTTATTACTTCCGTTCCTCTAGTAGATGCTCACGACATTGATATAAATACTGGGTTATTCTCTTATATAATTCATCTTCTCTCTCTAAACTTATGCGCTTCAGATTTCCCCAAAGTGGTTCACCTCCACGTAGGTATGCAACCATCTGGTTATAGAAAAATGCTGCGTTGTACGACTCGAGCCCACATGGGATATTCCCACCTCCTATAATCTGTATAATATTAGCTTCATCACGTTCAGGGCTTTCACCTTTCAAGAAAATAACTTCCCTATCTCTACTGCTTAATATCTCATTAATAGTATCTGGTGTTGGTATACCAGTAATCACATCTTGTCCGATTCGATTACAGCCTATCTCCACCCCCATTTCTTCAAGTGCAGGTCTTACTCTCCCAGCCACAACAATATCCCTATATGGCAATGCGGGCACTTCTAAACATGGCCTCATGCTCTCTACTCCAATTACTAAGCCTCTAGGAGAAACTCTGATAACAACTTCCTTAATAGGATCACCAGTAGCAACACCCCATACTTGATACTCTCCTGGAGGTATCTTCTTAAAATCTTCGGGATTAACTAAATAGGAAACTAAAGCAGGCCGAATTTCTTTAGAACTCTCATAAGGCGATATTGGAGGTATCAGTCTAACATCTTTAGGTAAATCTGTTATATACTCAACACCCCCAATCTCAACCTTTCTTAAGTCCCAACTTCTCGCACATTCTTCAGACGGATTATCCATGCTGCCCACTTCCTGTATCAAAACTTCCCCCTTAGCAAGTTAATGTTTGTAATCTATAAAAACATAGTAGTTTTACAATAACATGGATATCATATTATTGTAATATTATATACTAACCAAAAAGTAGCTTACCTGATTGATAATGTGCATCCAACCCTTCCAACATCTCAGCCAAGTTCGTCAAATCCAAGTCCCCAAATCTCTTAAATCTAATGCAACTCTTCCCTACGCTAACCTTGCCAAGTCTATCCGCATAGCGCTCTGCAACATATTTGCCATCTATTACTGCACAGGCATATATCGCCATATAATTCTTTTGATTGGCCAAACCAATGATGGGCCATTCTCCTGGGGTTTTCATACTTCTGCTTTGATAGCTCATCATCCCATACCCCAAACCTGCTCCACCCCCCATGCCTTGATAAAGCGTCGGCTTACAATGTGGCGCATATTTTCGAATTAATTTATCAGCTTCACGCAAGTCCAACTCTCGCTCTCCAGCTTTCTTAAAATATTCTTCTATAGTGCTAGCCTCAATCTTCATATACCTAGCTTACTACAAAACATGACTAATTAAAATCATCCATAGTGGCATTACGAGGTTAGACCTCGTCAATTTTAATCTGTTCGGATAGTGCAAATCGAGGTCAGACCTCGATTTTTGACTAGTGAAGTTGGGGAGCAATCTAAAATGCTTGATTTGATATATAATGTATTCATATGAAATTTATTACATTGCTACGTGGGATCAATGTCGGTGGTAAGAATAAAGTAGCAATGCCTGAGCTACGACAATGTCTTGAAAATGCAGGATTTGACAATGTAGTGACCTATATAAATTCTGGCAATATCATCTTTGAATCAAACGAAACCAACCTAGAAAAACTAACTAATATCATCGAATTATCTATAAAAGATCGTTTTGACCTACAAATTCCCTGTTTGGTTATCCAGGCAGACGAACTAATAACCACCCTTGTCCAGGCACCAGAATGGTGGGATAAGGAAGGTGGCAAACATAATGCCATATTTGTAATGGCCCCAATGGATGCCAAAACAATAGTTGAAACAATTGGTGAGATAAAACCAACCTATGAAAGGGTTGCGATATCTGGTCGGATAATATTCTGGTCAGCTCCTCTTGAGACCTTTAGCAAGACCAGATACTCAAAAATTGTTAAGTCAAACTACTACCAGTATATTACCATCCGAAACTCCAAGACGACCAAGAAACTCTCCCAAATTTGTCAATCTAATTAATTAACCTAGGAGAAATATGCCTCACGACAACCAAAATTCAACCCCAACAGACAATCTAGCCTTACCAAAAAGACCATGGACAGATTGGATACCCTTACTGATAGTCATAGCCTACATTGCAGGACTTAGTCTAATAACTGCTCAATTAACATCCATCAATATTGCCAACCTAATGAATTACATGATGGGTTATTTCTTTATAATATTCTCATTATTCAAACTAATTGATTTGCCAGGCTTTGCCATGGGTTATAGTAAATATGATCTAATCAGCAAGCAATGGTACAATTGGGGCTATATCGCACCCTTTATCGAACTGTCCCTGGGGGTTTGGTATATCTTATGGCCTAATAGTATTATCCTAAACTTGGTTACTCTACTCTACTCTCTGATTATTGTTATCGGAGTCAGTAAGAAGCTAGCTAAACGAGAAATTTTTATCTGTGCTTGTCTCGGTACAGTCCTAAAGGTACCCCTGACAAAAGTTAGCTTGATTGAATACTTGATTATGGCTATCATGGCTAGCTACATGCTAATTAGCTTAATATAGCTAGAAATATTAGCCTCTATCATACCTGTTTTCAATAATTATTAGTTTTTTTCTGCAAAGGCGCACCCCGCAAAACCTCCAAAACTAATGTTGGAAATACTATTGCTTGTTGTTTTCAATAAAAGTTAGCGCGTAACCAATTCTACCTGCCCTGCCAGTTCTACCAATACGATGAACATAATTATCATAAGTTTGGGGCAATGAATAATTGATCACATGAGAAATATCAGAAACATCAAGCCCCCTAGCTGCTACATCAGTAGCGACCAAAACCTTGACCTCACTACGCTTGAACCGGTGAAGAACTTTTTGACGTTGAGACTGGTTGCGGCCTCCATGAATAGCATCCGCCAAGAATCCCCTACTCGCCAATTCCTTCGAGAGAGACTCGACACCACGTTGAGTGTCTTCAAATATTATCGTCTTCGTCGTGGTTTCTTTGACCAAGACAGCGTGTAGCATATCAAGCTTATTATCAGATCTGTGACTGATGATATTTTGCTCAATATTACTACTCGTGTCTCCAGATTTTACAGAAATATGGACGGGATTATTTGAGAATTTCTCTATAATGCCTTGCACCCTCTGGTCCAAAGTAGCTGAGAAATATAGATTCTGCCGTCGTGGATCAGTGTGAGACAAGATTAGTGATATATCTTTGACAAAACCCATGTCCAGCATCCTATCGACTTCGTCCAGAACTACCATATTACAATCATTAAGCCTAAGTGATTTGCGCTCCAGATGATCTTTGACTCTACCTGGTGTGCCAATAATTATCCTGGGGTTGCGGCGTAAATCTCGAAGCTGCAAACCTATTGGCATTCCGCCTATTAGCAAAGCGCTATCCAGTTGACTCGTTTTGCCAATCTCTCTACAAGCCTGCTCTATCTGCTCTGCCAATTCTCTTGTCGGTGCAATAATTACAGCCTTTGATCTGGAGTCATTGAGCAATCTATGGATTACGGGAATAGCAAAAGCTGCTGTTTTACCCGTACCAGTATTGGCAATACCAATCACATCCTTGCCTATCAAAGCTGGAGGTATTGCTTGGTCTTGAATTGCGGTTGGGATCTTGTAGCCCATATTCTTAAGATTTGTATTGACCCTTGGATTCAATTTGAAATCATCAAAATAATGCGTTGGCTGGTAAGCCTGAACTACACTAGGTCTTGCCTGACGAATAAATTTTGAGGGGTCTATATAATCTTTTTTTGGTCCTCGTTTTGATCGCCGTTGACGAGATGAGCTGAAAACTTTACCCTGACTCTTGCGAGCAGAATAGTGAGAAGATTTTTGATACATGATAATAAATCCTTACATGATTAGATAATAATTAGTCGATTGTCTACAATGAAAATCGACCCAATCCTCGTATGTCTGGATTCATTAGAAACAATATTAATGATTATATCACAATACTTTAGATTTTTCTAATTTTTATATCCCTTACAGGGAATTGATACTAAATCAGATCTGAGAAATTTCTGAACCTAGAATAATTCTAAAAAGAGGGGGGCCTCGAAGAAATCTTCGAGGCCCCCCTGTTCTGACTAGCGACGTTTTCTCATCACTAGCCAGAATATTACTACTGTAGGCATTACGGCAATTGCCGTAATGCCTACTAAGCTGTATATAAGCGAGGAATCCACGATACCTCCTTTCGCCTGTGGATCTTAATCCTATCATAACTAGAACAATCCTGATATAGCCCCGTAATCATCCAGCACCTTTGCAACATAAATGGTAGGCGTCCTAAAAGGAGCCTACCATGGCTTATTCTAACAACCCTAACCTACCTAAAGCTAGAGTAGTTGCTATGCAATTACTCTTCAAAGAGCAACTACCCTTGTTGGTTGTTGCTAACAAGTGTGGTGTACACCGTAGTACTGTCTACCGTTGGTAGCGTAAATAGAGCGAGCTCAATAAGCACGTCCAACTCACCAACGACAATCGTCCAAACAGAATACAACCCTCACCAAGTAGTACCTTCCGATTAGCAGTGTGTATATGGCGTATTCCTACCCTAACCTCCAGACCTCCTACCAACCCAACTGCCGTCAGTGAAGAGCTGAGACAACTAGTGCTTACTGTAAGAGCACAACTGAAGCGCTGTGCCGAGGTAGTCTGGCATCACCTTGTAACGGTATTGTCTGTTTCAGTAGTGTCAGACGTATCCTATGGAGGTCTGGGGTTGCTCGAGGACGAACTAACTGTATCCGTAGAGATAATCCTAGAAGGCCACACCCCACCAGACCTGGAGAACTTGTACAAACAGACACTATTCACCATCTAGACCCAAGAACAGGTAGACGGCTGTATTGCTACACTGTCATTGATCTATTCACTAGAATGACTCATGTTGCATTAGCACCCAAACTCAGACAAGGACTAGCTGTTCAGGCTATACTGCAAGCCCAAGCTGTCTGAGGCTTTCCCATTGTCATGGTTCAAGCCGACAACGGACCAGAGTACCAAAGATACTTCGAACAGCAAATGAAGCGAGTAAATATCACTACCAGACACCGTAGACTACACCGACCCAATGACAATGCACATATTGAGAGATTTAACCGAACAGTCCAGACAGAATGCATTGGTTACTATTGGAACAGGAGCGTTTCGCTCCCGTCCCAGCAAATCAAGTTAACTGCTTGGCTTGCATACTACAACACCAGGAGAGTACACTTAGGAATACAGTTACTGACACCTATACAGATGTTGCAAAGGTCTTGAGTTGTTTACGTAGCCCCTAGCACCTTAATCCAATAATACTTCAAGATCCCTATCAAAAAATTTCTAAGATCAATCTAGGCAGACTCTTGAATCCGAGCCATCCATATCAGTCACATATCGTGCTACTGAACCGTGAAAAATCAATTTCCGTGACTATTTTTGCTCTAGCTATCTAGCCCTAGCCTCACAGAAAGCTCTTGAAGCTGCCCATCATCGACTTGACTTGGGCTACTCATCATCAAATCCACTCCTGAGCCATTTTTCGGAAAAGCAATAACCTCTCTAATATTGTCCTCCCCCATCAACTCCATAAACATCCGATCAATTCCAAAAGCACACCCTGCATGCGGTGGAGCACCGTATTTGAAAGCACCAATCATTGCTCCAAATTTACTATCAACATATTCTCGTGAATGGCCAAGCACCTCAAAAGCCCTGTACATTGATTCCGGATGATAATTACGAACACCACCTGAGCAAATCTCATAACCATTCATCACCATATCATATTGATCAGCCAAGATCGCTAGCTTATCTTCTCTGTCAAAATCCTGAGGACCATTAAGTGGCATAGTAAATGGATTGTGTCCAAAATCCAGCTTACCTGTAGTAGGATCGATCTCATAAAATGGAAAATCAACTATCCAGGCTAGTGCCAAAATATTTGGATCTTTTAGGTTTAGATCTGCGCCAAGCTTATTGCGCAAAGTCCCCAGCACCTGATTGACTTTAGGTTTATCACCAACACCAAAGAAAATTGTATCCCCCTCTTCTGCCTCGGTAATTTGAACAATTGATTCAAGCTCTTGATCGGTGAAGAATTTGGCTATTGAAGAGACAGCAGTACCGTATTCGACTTTGAGATATGGCAATCCTCCAGCTCCATTGAGTTTTACAAAATCAGTTAAGCTATCCAGGTCTGATCGACTAAAGCTACTTGGCGCAACGATTGCCTTGACCACGCCTCCAGATTTAATTGCATTGGCAAATACGCCAAATTCCGTACTAATCAAAATTTCTGACAAATCCACCAACTCCATCTCAAAACGCAAATCTGGCTTATCACTGCCATATCTATCTAGTGCTTCAGTATAGCTAAGTCTTGGTATCTTATCCGTTTTCAAGCTTTTGCCAGCAAAATTGCTTACCAAGTCAACGATCAACGGTTCGATAAGCTTGCGAACCTCTTCACCATTTTCGACAAAAGACATTTCCATATCTAGCTGATAGAATTCACCGTACAGTCTATCAGCCCTGGGATCCTCATCACGAAAACAAGTAGCCATTTGATAATACCTAGGTACACCAGCAGTCATCAATAGTTGCTTGAACTGCTGTGGGGCTTGAGGCAAAGCATAAAACTTACCAGGATGTAGCCTAGATGGCACTAGAAAATCTCTCGCACCCTCAGGACTGGAATTTGCCAATACTGGTGTAGTAATCTCTACAAAGTCTTTGGATCTCATAAAGTCTCTGATCTGATTAAAATATTCCGAACGCTTGACGAGCATCTTCTGCATCTTCTCACGCCTTAGATCAAGATAGCGATACTTCAATCTCAATTCTTCATTGACCGTCTGGGTTTCGTTGATTGGGAAAGGTAGGGCTTCTGATTTATTAAGCACTACCAAATCATCCAATATAATCTCAATTCTGCCCGTTGTAAGATTTGGGTTAATTAGACCTTCTGCCCTATCAACTACCTTCCCAACAGCTCTGATTACAAATTCATCTCGCAAACTTTCTGCAAGTTCAAAATGCTTATGATCAGCATTGATTGTCAATTGAACTATCCCTGTATGATCTCGCAAATCGACAAAAATTAGACCCCCATGGTCTCGACGTGAATTAACCCAACCCTCTACCTTTACGGTTTTTCCTACCTGATCTATTGTTGTATTTGCTAGTATCCTTTGCATAGCTGCTATTATAACATGCAAAGACCAAGATTTTGATGATTTTATTGCCATCGACGGAAACTCACCGCCTCCAAGAATTCGAGGTCTAACCTCGAATTCACAGACCTCAACAGATCAAAACCATCGAGGTCTAACCTCGAAATGTTAGTTTTAATATTACTAGATATGATACTTGGTAGATAGACGTTCTGGATCAATATCCAGCATAGACCTATCCCAGTTAGCCAAGTTGGCGACTATATTGTAGGTCTGACTAAAAAAATCTAGAATCATTGACTGAGGGTTATTGCTTGCTCGAACTAGTTCATAGGGGAGGATCCATTCACCTATAGATTTATCGAAATATCCAACATCTAATCTGTAATCTGTAATTCCATCTGGTGCTGGAGAGCCGTAACTATAAAAGCTACCTTCAGTAGATCCGCCTGACCAAAAACCTACCGAAAAATTCTCTCTAAATTCTGCCTCTTGGAGTACCCAAACTGGCAGATTTGGTATAGTTGATTTACTGGAGACTAAAGCTGCTCTGCCAGAGTAACGGATCTGTGACAAATCCATAGAACCCCAAAACAACTGGACTGGACTAGATTTACCAGCAAACCCTGCTCGCCAATACTCAAGAACCTGACTAATGCCAAGACACTGATGCCAATACTTGCTAACTGAATCTTTATCATACTCTCTTACCTCTGTATCCTTAGAAAAATCTATAGCGGGATCTACTTCATTCGGCCTGGTACTAATATTTGGCTCGATGCCCAAATCCTTTAATGCTCTAAATACCTCAGTATAAAAATCAGCCACAGACATGCTCCTTAATTCAATAGTCTTGACATCTGACTGATGACTACGGATTACAAGTAGATGATTGGAGAGATCAAATTCTATATCAAAATATATTGATCCTGAATACATGAGGCTTGTTCTGAGTCCTAGTGCGCTTACCCTGAATCCAATATTCCACCAATGATTGAGTAGGGAGCTTGAGGCCATCTGAATTTTGCCAACTACTTGCAACCATCGATGCAACCCTTCCCTAGTATCTTGCCAATCATCGCTAACCAACTTTGGCCAATTCAGATCGTCCAAATCGGTACCTAGTATCATAATATTTCCTCCTGTAATTATTTTGGTTACCTTAATTCTATACGATATGCCCTATTTTTCCAATCAGCACAACTTCAAGGTCTAACCTCGAAATAGACTACTGCAACAGATCAAAATTGACGAGGTCTGACCTTGAAATAAGGTTTTTAAAGCTCTTAAGCTTGCTAAATTCTGATTTATTGACGACAATATTGTTTATACACAATATATCGCTCAATATTTTGAGCTAATAAATCTAACTAACCTATACATAGTATGCCTAGTCGCAATGTAGTAAGAGAACACTTACCCAATACCTTTTACCATGTCTATAATCGTGGTAATCGTAAATCACAAATTTTCTTCAATGATAGGGACTATTCGAAGTTCATGTCAATTATCCTATTCCTATTAACCCCCAGACAAAATCTTGCAAACGGTCTAAAAATATTTTCAAAACCAAGAACAAAGAACCAGAATTTCAGCCAAACAATCTACTTGATCAATATCGTCTTGATGCCAAATCATTTTCACCTACTCTTATACGTTAAGGATCCTAAGGCTCTGGAAAAATTAATGCATAGATTGAGTCAAAAATTTACCAAACTAATCAATGACAACTACCTACTGACCGGTAGACTATTCCAGGGAGTCTATAGAGCTAGACCAATAATGTCAGAAGGTGATCTAATAAATACGGCTGCGTATATCCACCTAAATCCAAATGAATTAAGCCCAGATAATTCTGATTATTACCTAGAATATCCATACTCTGATCTCACAACTAGTCATCCGATATTAGAAGTTGGTAATTTTGACCTGCTCCTAAATAAAGCCCGTATCAATATAGATGAGTATAATGAGTATCTGTCCAGCAAGTCAAAAGACTTTGTCGAGAAACAATTGATCAAAAAGATCGAGCATCAATAAGCCAGTCTCCATAAGGTCAAGTCTGTCTATTATTTTTTGATGCCTGGCTTCAAGGTCTAACCTCGAAATAGACTGCTACAACAGATCAAAATTGACGAGGTCTGACCTTGAAATGTGGTATTTGATGATGTGTTATGGGGTTTGAATAAAACTAGAGAGATCGGTACAATACAACATATGACAGTTGATAAGTATTTAGAGAATTTTAGTGGCGAGACTCATCAAAGGCTCGAAACAATCCGTGAAGCAATCAAACAAGAAGCTCCAGAAGCAATAGAGTCTATTGCCTACGGTATGCCTGCCTACAAGTTGGAGAGAAAACCCCTAGTCTACTTTGCTGGATATTCAAAGCACTTGGGCTTCTATGCTACCCCAAATGGGCATAAGGCATTTGAAAAAAAATTCTCCAAATACAAGCAGGGCAAGGGCTCCGTCCAATTCCCCTTAGACCAACCCTTGCCCATCGATCTAATTCGAGAAGTAATCAGATATAGAATCCAACAAATTAAAAATGGTTGATTTTTGCAAGCTATCCTATATCCAGGATACCAGGATAAATCTAGTCAAGACTATCCAAGCCGAGCCTCAGGATTAAATATCAAGAACTATTACTACTGGAACAAATATTTAATAGTGAACCCCCTCTAGCAACCAGAATCGAACTAGGTCGTGAGCTTATTATCAATGCCCTCCAATTATACATATCCGTAGACCTGGAGGCAGACGGAATTGCTGGCTATGGGTCTATCTTGGAAATTGCTGGAGTAAGTCCGGATGGTAAAAGTACATTCTCCAGCCTAGTCTATCCAAAAAAACCAATTATTCATTCCTGATTATCAACAATTCTGCAGTGATCATGGTCTTGACCGAGATCAACTTCTCAAGAATGGGCTAGACCCCCGTATAGCCCTCGGTCAATTTGCTGATTGGGTCAAGCTACTTCGTAACGAGCATAAAAAAGAAGCAGTCTTTACTGGGTTCAATGCCGGCTACGATAAGGCACTGTTTGATCTCTATTGCATAGAGCTAGAGGTAGATAATCCTTTTTGTACCTCGCCCTTAGATATCAAGAGTGCAGCTTTTCACCTCTTAGGCTTTCCTTGGGACTGGAATAAAACCAAAAAATCATCCCTGCCTGATAACATAAAGCCAGATAAAGAATTCAATCACAAAGCCCTAGACGATGCACAGTATCAACTAGAAATATTGTGCTTAATGGCCTATGAATCTAAGAAGCAAGCTGATTTGATTAGATAAAAAGATACCTATAGCCCCCGAAAAACAAGTCAGGACAAATAAATCCGACAGTGCCTCAGTCTACCTAGACAATTTTGAATTGCTCTCAATAGATTGCGATGATCTGGATAGATATCAGTATTATAATAAACCGTCAGCATTCCTTTACGTTCTTTTGCCTCCTGCACTCCGCCCAATTTACTGATATAAATACTATCGAATCGATTAAAATAAACTTGATCATCACGAAACCAGAGCACCAAGGAGCCTGATCTATAATATTTATACTTTATACTCAGACTATTTGACATTCATGCCTCACATAAGTCTAAAGTTTTTCAAAGAAGAAATTGTTGGTTTCTAACCACCCCTCCAAATTGCCACAATCCAAATGTTTACCTTCTGTGAGATATGGGTCCAATCGATAATCCTTGGCAAATCCAAGCATTGGAATAGTAAACAAATATTCGCCCAAACCCAAATCTCCATTCCTAACTTGTCTCAAGGTGTAATCAAAGATCCGACTATCAAAAATATAGCGAGCAAGATTGATCAGATTGGAAGGTGCCTGACCTGGCTCTGGCTTCTCTACCACATCATCGATATATAATTTGCCATCTTGCTGTCTTAGTCCAAATACTCCATAACGATAGAGCTGATCCTCAGGTCTCTCTTGGCAGACCACAAGCCCATCGCCATCTGAGCTAGCAAAGTATTCTAGCATCATTTTGATATCATTGCCGGAATTGTAGACATAGTCATCCCCCATCAACATCAAGAAGTATTCACCTTCACTAATTTGATCCTTGATTAACTCAAAAGGAATGGTAGTCCCATGGGGTGCATCTGGACTAACATCTTGCTCGACAAAATGCAGACGAACTGATTGATAAAACTCTTCATAGCGAGCCAATCTATCTATCTTACCATGTGCCCTAAGAAAGCTATTGATCATTGGATCAGGACTAAAGTGACGTTTTATCTGATCATTACCCTTGGCCACAATGATATAAATATCCCGAATCCCCGCCCCAACCAAATCTTCTACGATATACTCTATCAAGGGACGATTGAGAACAGGTAACATTGGTTTGGCAATAGTCTTGGTCACTGGCAGAAATCTTGAGCCATAGCCTGCGGCGGCAATTACAGCCTTGGTCACTAGCCTAGATTGAGCCATCTTTTACTCCTGGGTTGGTTTGCCAGCGTTGTAATTTTGGGATCTTTCTGATCATTTGTTTGGCAACAAACCGTGGAAAATGCATCTCTACTAGTTTTTGCTCGACTATAGCCTGCATCTCCTCACAATTGCATTCCCTCACAAACTGACCATCTTGATAACAATACTGACAATATTGATCTGTCTTGGCACCATATTGGTCGCTACCCCAATTCTCCATCTGCTTACTTAGTGGCATCCCACAACTCTGACAAAATTTCTTATTTCTATCAATAATAAACATCTTACTCCTAACCTGCTAGTGGGTAATCAAGATTTTAACCTTCATTATAGATTTTATCAATATTTTTTGCCAATTCATAATCCTTGTCGGTCAATCCACCCTCTGAGTGAGTGATTGAACTGACTTCCAACTCTGCATAATCTATTACCAGCCTAGGATGATGCCCCATCAATTCAGCCAACTCAGCGATCTCAACACCGAGGCGTATAGAATCTACAAAGTTTTTGGTCTGATAGCTCTTGATCAGACCGAGCTTCTTATCAATTGCCCACCCTTCGAGCAACTGTCGTTGGCTTGATTGTTTACTTACCTTGATCATAGCCCCATTATACCACTGCCGAGTTAGGGACTCGAGTACAAGCAACCTTGTACTCATCCAATTAATGATATTATTTAACTCTAGGTAATAAACCCTCAAAATTTCACAGTTATCTAATCTGCTTATGCTTGCATAGCTAGTAGCTGAGTGCTATAAGTTAGTTAGAATAAAGGAGTATATGGAAAAACTTCATAAGACTACTAGACGAGATTTTCTAGGAGCAGTTACTGCCCTAGCGGCTGGCTGTGTAATGCCATTCAATCCTGTAGCTGGGGGCAATCCTAACCCCGAAGTAGCTAGTGCTACCCCCAACGCAGAAGTAGCTAGTGCTACCCCCAACGCAATTGGCTTCGGTCCCGAAGGCGGTGCTATTACTCCTCTACCAAGTGTTGGCATCACTAACCCAGGGCTAGTCCGGCGACAAATCGCTAGCCTGTATCCAAATACCAATCACGCGATCGAGGCAATCACCCAAGGTAAACCTTTGCCAGGGACTGTAGATGTGGCAATCCAATTTGGAAGCGAGGTTGACCTGCAATCTGCCGTTGGTAAAGTCCTGATTATCAACCTTACCACCGGGCAACCAGAAGAAGCCAGCCTTAGACTAAGCCTCTTTGACTCAGGAGATCCCAATCGAGATGACGCTAATAGTAACACTATTCTAATCTCCAGACCTGGTAGATTATATGATCCCAATGCTCAATACTTGATAGTAGCAAAGAAGGGAATTAAAGATACCCAAGGCAACCCCTTATCACCTAGTGATAATGTTCTTCGGGCTCTTGATCCAGAATTTGGTAGTGGACCATTAAGGGAGTATGGCAATACAGTACTTAGTCAACTGGTTGCACGCGGGATTCAACCTAGCGATGTCCTGGCCTTCACCAGCCTTAAGACATCAGATTACAAAACCGAAGCCAGAGCACACTTCTCAGCATTCGCAGATACTGTCAAGAATCATCTGCCAAATATAGTGATTGGCAAGATCGAAAGACCAAACCACCCAGGACATCCTGGTGCCATTCGAGTCAGAGGTACTTTTAGTTCTCCCCAGTTTGAAAATCTTAGTTTTGGAGCCAACAATCTCAACAAGTACCCCGAAGCAATCCCATTTATCCTAGATCTACCCAGCCCCCAGGTAGCATCTAGCCAAGGTGTTGACATCCAGAATACCCCAGTGGTGGTTCTGGCACCTGGGGTTGGTACAGGCAAAGAACTAGCCTTTAGCTATAGTACTGTCTTGCTGCCGATGGGAATTGCTACTATCAGCATTGATCCTGCTTATCACGGAGAGCGCGGTAGCCTAACTGATCTAATCAAGCCCGACACAGCCTACAAAATCTCTCAGATCCTTGCTGGATATGGTCTCGACCTAATCGGTGCTGAAAATGCGATCTTGTCTGACGGATTCAATCAGGTACTCGCAGAAAATGGAATAAGTATGCGACTCACTAATAACCCAACCAAAGTTGGACTGGCTGGAATCTCGCTTGGTTCGCAGGCAGCTGGAATTGCTACAGAATATCGCCTTGGCTCTGGTCCTGTCCTACTAGGCGTCAGTGGCGCTGGAGCTGTCGATACTATTGCTAGAGTCGATAATCCTCTAGGTGTGGCATTTTACAGGCTACTTCCATCCGATATTACCTCGACTGAAGCAATGGTATCAATTCAGTCCCTGATGTATTTACTGTCCCTCAGAGCAGATGTTTTGGCTGATCCAGATTCTACTCAAAAAGTTCATCACATAGTATCTCCGCAAGACACAGCGGTCAATTTTGCTACTTTTATCCGTCTGGCAACCGAGCAAGGATTTGATCCATCCCAAGGTTGGTCTAAGGGCGAAGCTGGTACTCATATTGGCAATCGAGGTACTATTACGGTCATCAATATGCCAAATGCGGATACTAACAATCAGGCTGTTCAACGGATTCAGGGGGCAATAGCCCATCTAGCGTTCAACCATTCACTAGCTAGGGATGCCGTATATCAAGCCTTTGCTGGATTAAGAGGTGGACAACAATAACTCTACAGGAACCAATAATTGATAAACCCTATCCCAACTATAATAGACATCCCCACAGAGGCTATTAGGATTCCGATCTGATTAGCCTCTCTATAACTCTTCCAAGAGGAATATAACCAAAAAGGTTGTGACAATAAGGCTAGTATATAGCCAAAGCTAGGATACTTTAAGGCAATCGCCAATTGACCCCCAAGCGTAAACCCTGGCAAGGCTATCTGATTGAACTTATCAAGAAATTTACTCTTCATGCTTCTATCTGGCGGAGAGGGTGGGATTCGAACCCACGAGACGGTTTCCCGCCCGCTGGTTTTCAAGACCAGTACCTTCAACCACTCGGTCACCTCTCCAGCAGGTAAGATTATACCACATTATTCCCCCAAAAAATCCCCCACTTGATTCCCAAAAGTGATTTATATATACTCAGCTATTCTATATTTACAAGCGAATCAACCTATGCTTTAATGTAGATATTACAAAAATAAAAACATATGAAGATTAGTTCAATATTAGATACCCACAATCAAGATAGATCGAATCTACTGACTAATCTAGGGACTTATTAATAATGGAGGTTGTGACTCAAGCACCCCCAGTAAAGAGCCAGGAAATGGCCTGTATACCTAACGAGTATGTCCAGATAGGTCCCCAAGATGGCTGGTATGAGCATCCATACAGCAAGGAGCAATTCTACCTAAAATTTTATGAAGATCCCGACCAAGCAAGGATAGAATTTATAACAAATGCAATCTACGAAAAACTTGGCATTAAAGCTGCGAGATCGAAGCTAGTAGAAGTTAACGGACATCTAGCTATAGCATCTTTGAAAATTCCTGACTCACGGGCTGTATACTTAGAGGATTTTGGTGCTAACCATGAAGTTGGAGACTGTTTTGTAGTTGACGCCTTTCTTGGCAATTGGGATGTTGTTGGTCAGAATTACGAAAACATTATTAAAGGGAGGGATGGGTTGTACCGCATAAACAATGGTGGCTCCCTAGTGTTTCGTGCTCAGGGTGGCAGAAAAACATTCAATTCATATGACATTCCTGAGTTAGAAACCATGCGAAATCCACTCTATCCAGCAGGACAAGTGTTCCAAGGAATTACAGAACAAGAAATGGCTAGACAAGCTAAGCTACTTCTAGAAAGGTTAGACAAAGATGCAATACTCTCTATCATAAGAGAATCTGGATTATCTGGTGATATTGCCAAAGAAGTAACCAGTGGGTTAGTTGGTCGGCTTGAGGTTATCAGAAATCGATTCAAAATTAGTTCGAACTATACAAATGGAATGAGTTCAAGCTTAGGTGAAGCATTAGAAAGACTAGAGACTAGCAGTAGAGAATCATCCAATTCTCTCTTCAGAAATATTCAGACAGTAATATGTGATCACAATCATATTGAAGGTCAACAAATTAATATTGTAGACAGAAGAGATCTTGGTAATATTGGTATTAACTTCAAACTAACACACGCTCAGTTTAATAAGATAATAGAAGCTCTTAATAGTATTTATGCACATGAACATCCATTAGTAAGGGTAGACGAAATCTCTTACCGCTCACTCGATAATAAACATCTAACTGTATCAGAAGCTTATTTAATAGAATATAAAGGAGTCAAAATAAGAGTAGCTCAACCAGAACGTAATGGTGAGGTAGTTCGTTCAGTAATTGGCTTAGTTGATATTGAGATACCTTGTACTGAAGAACGAAACCTGAATGACCTAAAACTCGAAGAAGTGGTCAATGAAGTATTAAACATTTTGGGAGTTGCTGATGGTCTAACCCCCCCGACCCTCGAAGCTATAAGAGAATATTGCATTGCAAGATATTGTTGGCACCACAAAAAATCTTATCCCGAACTAACCCCAGATGAACTAACTGAGATTGCATTTTTAGAAAGATATGAAGTCTTTCCTGGTTATTCCACACTCGTTTCCCCAGAAAAACATCTAGAATACATGTCTAGGCATGGCGAATTTGCTTCTTTCCATCGTGTACCGACCCCAGATCGAATAATCCAGATAGTGAAATCTGGTGGCTTAATGTCTAGCACCGAACGCTTTCGGAGAGGAGCAGCCATAAATGGCATGTCTAGTATATCAGACATAAATTCCGGCAGTGCAGATAGTGTATTCACTCGTACGATTACCAAGAATTCTAAACTCCCAGAAGACGCATCCTTTCCTGATGGGTATTACATTATATTTAACCCTGATCTGTATAATAGGACCGATTGGTACGCCTACCCCTGGGATAAGTTCGGCAGTACTGAAAGATCAGAATTTGATAACCGTATAACTCCAGACCAGATATTAGAAGCCTCTAAAGAACCATATAACTATACCAATGAGCAAATGTTTCGCACTGGAATATCCACTAGCTCCTTTGAGGCAATTGCCTGTAGTAGCTTACCCGGTATTAAACAGATCCTTGCTGATAACTTAGAGCTTTCCGCGGAACAAATTGACCTGGTATGGGCTGTAGGTCCCCAAAAAGTAATAGAACTGCTTGATATATCCAATATTGAGTACATAAATGGCATGCCTGCAATTGATTTTCTCTACAAAGATCCACGAATGAATATGATTGGAAGTTTTTTAAGATCTGGAATTACAGAAGTCAACGGGAAACCAGTGGCTCAATTTGTAATTGAAGTCGAAACACTAAAGGGTTTTGTAGATATAGCAAATGGTAGAAAACCCGGCCCGAAGCCTCTTCCTAGGACTAGTGTCCATACTGACCCATCAAATGTAGACTTAGTTTAAATCTAACGTAATAATAGGAAGTAGGAGAAATAAAAATGCAACCAAAAGAATTCTTTTCAGATCGAGAAATACTACTACCCTTATCCGTTTATTTTATACAATCATATACGGATACCACTGTATTGGTGGGAATTGATGTCAAATATACATGTACTCGTATATCGTGGTTTGATACCGTAAAAGAACGTAGCATGACTATTAAACGAGTAATTAGTAATCGCCCTGAAGATTTTAAATTCCAAAGATCCGAAAAAGAAGGGGGTGGTATTTATCACCTTACTCCGATGACTCTAGAGACTTATTATGAATCAGTGAAGCCTCACCTGGCTGGAGGTGCGGATTTTACCGATCAAACGTCGATGATATCTGCTTTCTTGACAACAAAAGATAACTTCTGGTAATGCCACATTATTCCCCCAAAAAATCCCCCACTTGATGACTCCAGAGGTCAGCATACTTACCCTTCCTAGCGATTAGTTGATCATGACTACCCTCCTCAATAATCTCGCCAGAATCAATGTAAATGATTCGATCCATCTGTTTAATAGTGCTCAACCTATGAGCAATCACTACCGTAGTCCTATTTTTCATCAATCTAATCAATGATTCTGATATATATTTCTCACTCTTACTATCCAATGCAGATGTGGCTTCATCCAGTAGTAAGATTGGTGAATCTATCAACATCGCTCTGGCTATTGCTACTCTTTGCCTTTGACCACCAGATAATTTTAGACCCCTTTCTCCGACCATCGAATCATATCCATCTTGAAAATTGCGAATGAAATTGTCAGCATGAGCTAGCTTTGATACTTCTACCACTTGTCGATCATTGACCTCCCGATTGCCATATCTGATATTATCACTCAAGCTACGATGAAATAGTGAAGTATCCTGAGGAACATAAGCAATACTTTGACGCAAATATTCCTGCCGATAGTCCCGAACATCAACCCCATCAACCTTAATCGACCCCGAATCAATATCATAAAATCTCTGGATCAATTTAATGACGGTGCTTTTACCACCTCCGCTCGGACCGACTAGGCCCACTTTCTCACCCGGCTTAATCAATAGACTAAAATCACTAAATATAGACTCTTGCTCTCCATTATAGCTAAATCCAACTTTGCTAAACTCGATTTTACCCCTACTAACGCCTTCACTCAAGGCTCCTTCTTTATCTAAGATGTCAGGAACAAGATCAATTACTTCAAGCATCTCCCAGGATTCATGCAGGGCTTGCTCTATACCTTCTATCAACTTCCCCAAGTCCCACAGATCAGAAAATACCCTTCTGAAATAAAATTGCATTAAAATCGCCATTGCCAAGCTCAAGCTACCTCGGGATACTGCTACAACTGTTAGATACAATACCAATGTCTCAAACAACGAAAGACCTATCACCTGAATAAATCTTAATATATTACTTCTCTTCCAATACCCCAAATAAGCTGTCAGCTGTCTATCCACTACTCTAGCAAACCTCCGCTCTTCATATTCACTACTGCCAAAAGCCTTAATAGTCAAAGCATTTGTCAGATTGTCGGATAATATACCAGTAGTGATTGTGTCTTCTTCGATCACCTTATCAGCATAGCCAGAACTACTCCTGTATAGATAGACCATAATTACTGAAAAAACCATTACCCATATCGCAAATACTACCCCAATAGTCAGTGAGGCAAATGCAACCACAACCGCAGCCGAGACAATCCTGGTCATCATACTCAATATATTAAACACAAATTCCTTATAGATGACTCGATAGTTTTTGAAAAATCGCTTATACCTATTGACCAAAGAACCTGCAAACTGATCTGTGAAGAATTGATAACTCTGAGCTATCAACTTGTCAAAGCTATCCTGCGACAAACTTTTTGAAACCCGAACCACCAATCTATCTGAAACAAACTCAGCAATCCTCCATAGAAAATTTAAACTCATCTGAATAACTAATATCAAAATTACCATCTTAATTGATTGATAATAAATCGTACTAGCACCTTGGCCTTCCAGCAACACCAAATTATCAAGTACTTTTGCAATCAGATAGGGATTCAGAGTATTAGATAAAAGTGTTGCTGATACTACCATCAGTATTACCAAGACTCCAGATCTCCAATGTGGTGCTGCATACTTCCAATATGTTTTTAGTACTATCAGATACTTAGCATTACCTGATTGACTATTTTTGACCTTTGGCACTATTCTCTCCTTTTTCATAAATTAAACACTTTAAAAATAAAGCAGACCTCAATAACTACAAAAGTGAGCTAAATTTATAGCTTATAAACAAATTTCTGCGAGCTACTAGGCTCCTTGTCCGTCCGGTGGATACATCCAGCCCAGCAACATGGTCGACGCTTGCCTTCCTCTAGTTCTTCGATAGTTCGCCGTATCCTCTTAGCACGAGTCTGTTCTTGTTTGGCATTCTCTACCCAACAAATAAACTCGTTCCTAGCCAATGGAGTTAATCCTTGCCAGATATCTACTACTGTACTTGAATCCAATGCCTTGGCCAAGTCTTCTGGCATCTGATGGACTACTCCTCCAGATAGATCTGTGTGCTTCATAACTTGATTATACCAGGGTATCTACATAAAAACACCCAACCATAAAATACCACCCCCAATGCGACTAACAGTAAATCTCTGCTACTCTCACCCTAGCATGATCAGGGTCTTGTCCTCTTCCGAAGATCAAAACCGTCCCCTATCCCCTAATTCCTATCTCTCTTCAGTCAATAAACCAAATTTACCTAATACCCATCGAGCAAACCTTGTGAACCTGGACTTCCTGCCAGGAACTTTCTCTCCTTTACCAGAAGCCTTCAGTGCATCCATCTGATGTTTAAAACCAGTAACGGTGTCTGGATCCTTTCCCATTTCTTAACCTCTATATGATAGATTATGGTGACCCCAGCGGGATTCGAACCCGCGATTTCCGGGATGAAAACCCGGCGTCCTAGGCCTCTAGACGATGGGGCCAAGTCTAGGAAAAATTAATTTCCACCTGACAATCTTATCAAATCCACCAGAAAATAACAAGCGAAATCCATCCGTTCCCCCAACCCCCTCTACGAGGTCTGACCTCGTTTTTGACCACTCTAACAGATATAAAATTTCGAGGTCTAACCTTGAAATGGCAGAAGTAACTCAATTAAAGACTTACTACATCAACCAGCTTAACGTATTATTGGTGTGTATTCGATAATCTTATTGCTACTTGTTCGATAGAGGATTGCTCGATTATCAAAGACTAAATAGTAGTCCCCGATCTCTGCCCGGCTAAGCAATCCCGACTGTCCAGCACTGAGAGTATCAAGCGCCTCCTGGCTATTGATGTAAGCAATGTTGACCAATGCCTCCTCTTCTGGAATCTCGATCAAGTCTCTGACCTTTTTCTCGATATCACTCCCATCAGATTGATTAGATACTTCCTGTTCTCTACCTTCTTCCCTATCCAATCTATTATTTAAATCTTGCTTGAGATTTAATGCTCCATAGCCAATCAAGCCAAGAATAACCAGCCCTAGGCAAATCACCAGTCCGATCAATAACTTAATCTTCCAGCTATATTTAGCTCTTGTCTGACCTAATTCATCAGAAAAAGATAATTTTACATCAGAATCACTATTGGCCTTACGACTACTTTTTCTCGCCCGTGACATTGGTCTATCTTTAGCCGATGACTGGGACTTGGTTGCGGTCTTATTAATCTTGCTAGTCTTGCTTGCCACCAAAGTAGGCTTCTTGGGCTGAGGTTTTTTGGGTGATTTTGCTACTACCATTTAAATCATTATAACATAAGCATTGATCGAGGTCTGACCTCGAAATTGCTGATTGTAACAGATCAAAATTGATGAGGTCTGACCTCGAAATAGAGGTTTGGGTGATGATAATAAATCTATTTTAGACAGAGGTTATTTGGGTACCAGTCGATAAGCTCGGGCCGCGTCATAGTCAGTCAGAAGTCTAGCATCTGGCTGGCAAACCTGTTCTACTCGATAATCGCGATAGAGTGAATCCTTGGCTCCTGGATCCTCAAACCTAGGCCAATTCCAGCTAACATACCATATATTGTTATTGTAAAAATCTATGGATCTAACAATCTCTCCTTTGCTCAGATAATTAAAGGCTCCCCTCTCATTAATAACCCTTTTCCAGGCACTACCATTAATATCTGGTTTTTCCTTGTCTCCTATCAAATAGAACTGGGAATCTTGATCTAGAATATCTCTCAGATAATAGTCATATATCAAATAATTACTATCATCATCTATCAGATAGATATTATCTTTACCATTCTTATTATCGATACTACATTCGATAGCGCTTTTGTCCTGGTATACCGTAACCTGCTGCTCTTTCAGGAGTCTTGTGTTTCCATAAACAAAACTATAAACGACCCCGATTAATAACAAGATACCCGTAGCCAAAACAGCTAACCTCCTAGATCTATCTAATAACAAGGCACCAATTAATCCAGCAATCGTAAATACAAAAGTAAAAAAGACCGATATGCTTAAGTATCGACCATAAAAAACCGATGTCTTAAACACCAAAGAAATCCCCAGCATCACTACTGTCACCACAAGCCCAATCCTCGTTAGTAGCAACCAATTATAATTAATATTGTCGCTATTGGATTTCTTCTGAGTAGACACAAAAAATTTCCATATTTTCCTGTAATTAAAACCAATAAGGCAAAAAATTACAAAACCAATAGCCAATGCTGGCCATCCAAACATCAAATACTCTTCAATATTTGTCAAGAATAGCACTGGAAGATAGAAAATTGAGAATAAACTAGGCTTTGGTACCCAAAATCCACCGTTAAAACCAATTAGTCGTCCAATAAAGACGTTAATCCATGGTAGGTAGAAGATAATAGTCAGGATACCAACTCTAAAAAACCAAGAGTTCCGTACAAACCCCCAGAACTTTCTAAGATTAAATCCCCTAGCATAATCCCAATATTCAACTATTGCCAATCCGATCAATAGGAAGATTGCATAATAATGAGTATAGATTGACAAAGCTGCCAAGATGGCAACAGCAAGAAGATTAATCCTGGTCTGGTTGCCAGACCTGTAATCCAAATAGAACCAAAATAGCAAACTGGTAATCAAAAATGCCAAACAATACATCCTGATCTCCAAGCCTAAACGCATAGCAAATGGACTGGTAATCATAATGATACTAGTAATCCATGCAACCTTTGCAGAAAAATACCTGTAAGCTATCAGAACCATCACACTAACGGAAATCGCCACCAAGATCAATCCAAATAATCTAAGAATAAGCTCACCATTACCAAAGATATCTGCCCAGATTTTTAATAGATAGTAATATAAAGGAGGATGAACATCTGCAGCAGTTACTTGATTTATTTTAGCAAAATCTAACTGAATTATCTGGATGCTAAATGCTTCATCTCCCCAAACCTGAAGTCTGGTTGCCCACAAAAAACCAACTACCAAATAGCTCAAGCCTGCGATCAACGCCCCAGATATTACCTTTCGATTGATCCTATATCTACCCTTATCTTTTGTTTTCATTAATGATTATTATATAGCAAAATTGGCTCAAGAACTATTGCAAGGTCTGACCTCGATATTAAACCTCCCAACAGATCAAAATTGATGAGGTCTGACCTCGAATAGTGATTTTTGTTAATCAAAATCTATCACCTCGAAATACCAATCTCGATCGACCAAGGTATTTGCTGCTGCACCATTATCACCTTCACTGATTGCCACATCGAAGCTTCCAGTAGACTGACTAAAAACATGGGTACCAATACTATCTCTGGTTGAATCAGACTCCAGGCTACCCAACATCACGGTATAATTCGCTGTGGTTCGTGGAGTTGTCAAAGTAACACGGTATTTACCAACCGACAGTCTGGCTACTGTCGCACCATGAACCCTGAGTCCTGTACCATTGGCTGCTACCTTACCAAATGCCCTCGTATACTCCAGGGGAGTTGATGGTAATACATTGACGCAAACCCAACTCGTACCATTGAACTGGATAAATTGCCCAATGCTACAATTCATGCTAGCCAAAAGATCGGAATCATTACCGCATACCCAAGCATTACTGGTGATAGAAAACTTAGCTATCTGCCCATTACTACAATTCAGACTGGATAATGTATCTGCGACATTACTACATGTCCAAACAGTTCCATTCCAACGAACTATCTGGTTAGCACTACAGTTCAGACTAGCAAGAGTATCCGTATTGGTGTCAATGTCACTCCCACATTGCCAATTGGCCCCATCAAATTTTAGGATTTGACCCTTCTTACAAGCTACTAGCTCGTACTTAACAGTATCAACAGAGCTAACACTAGCCTTGAGTCCCGAACCTGCCAAGAAGTTGATCGTATCACCAGGCTGAACGACTTGTCCTGATGTCCCATCAGTGATCTTGAACTCCCCACCTGAGGCCTGGTTGCCACAAATCCATCCTCCATTGCTCCAGATAATGCTTTGACTATTGGAACAACTTAATTGCGCTAAAGAATCAGTAAAGCTAGTCTTGACTCCATCCTCATTGATGTATGTATAATTGCCATTACCCTCATCAATTAATTCCGTAGTGGTTTCTAGCAATCTTATATCCGCCACAACCGTATCTCCCTTTTCGTTGATATAGGTAATGGTTTGACCGGGTACATCCACCGTCATTGTTGTAATTGTCTCATTGATATCAACACTATCTCCCTGTTCATTGGTATACGTAGCAATCAAATTGCCAAGTTGAGTATTGGTAACGAATGTATTAATATTAAGTTCAGAATAATCCATACATTGCCAATTTGTGCTCAAATAAATTGCTATTTGCTTGTCTCCGCAAATGAGTGTTCCCAGAGTATCAGTAATTACACTAACTGAACCATCTTCACTAGTATATGAATATGTGCCATCGTTGTTGTTTACTAAGGTAGTGACTGATTCTTTGATATCTACACTGACTCCATCTTCATTGGTGTAAGTACCAATCACTTGACCATTGGCAATGGTATTAGTTAGATTGGTGGTAGTTTCAAGTGATTTGATATCCACTGTGGTAGTTGAAC
>JAGOAT010000004.1:37454-43191 GCA_017983775.1 Candidatus Saccharibacteria bacterium
GACCATTGGCAATGGTATTAGTTAGATTGGTGGTAGTTTCAAGTGATTTGATATCCACTGTGGTAGTTGAACCATCTTCATTGGTGTATGAGAGGGATTGATTAGCAATGTTTACAGTCAGGTTTGTGGTGGTCTCAAGATCCTTGATATTGACTGTAGTTTGATCTCCAGCTTCATCAGTGTATGTGATGGTTTGATTGGCTGGGTTGGCTGAGATGGTTGTTAGGGTTTCTAAGTTGCTTATGTCAATAATGGTGGTGTTCCCTGCTTCATCGGTGTAGCTAAATGTACCGTTATTGTTGTCGGTGATGGTGGTAGTAGTCTCATAGATATTGGTAATAGCTCCATCTTCATTGGTGTATCTACCAATAAGATTACCAGAGCTGAGAGTACTAGTAATCTCAGTCGTTGTTTCAAGATTACTGATATTCTCACAAACCCAGAAGCTTGAGTTCCAAATTGCTAGTTGATCAGTAGTACAGTTGAGTGTTCCCAGAGTATCAGTAATTACACTAACTGAACCATCTTCACTAGTATATGAATATGTGCCATCGTTGTTGTTTACTAAGGTAGTGACGGATTCTTTGATATCTACACTGACTCCATCTTCATTGGTGTAAGTACCAATCACTTGACCATTGGCAATGGTATTAGTTAGATTGGTGGTAGTTTCAAGTGATTTGATATCCACTGTGGTAGTTGAACCATCTTCATTGGTGTATGAGAGGGATTGATTAGCAATGTTTACAGTCAGGTTTGTGGTGGTCTCAAGATCCTTGATATTGACTGTAGTTTGATCTCCAGCTTCATCAGTGTATGTGATGGTTTGATTGGCTGGGTTGGCTGAGATGGTTGTTAGGGTTTCTAAGTTGCTTATGTCAATAATGGTGGTGTTCCCTGCTTCATCGGTGTAGCTAAATGTACCGTTATTGTTGTCGGTGATGGTGGTAGTAGTCTCATAGATATTGGTAATAGCTCCATCTTCATTGGTGTATCTACCAATAAGATTACCAGAGCTGAGAGTACTAGTAATCTCAGTCGTTGTTTCAAGATTACTGATATTCTCACAAACCCAGAAGCTTGAGTTCCAAATTGCTAGTTGATCAGTAGTACAGTTGAGTGTTCCCAGAGTATCAGTAATTACACTAACTGAACCATCTTCACTAGTATATGAATATGTGCCATCGTTGTTGTTTACTAAGGTAGTGACGGATTCTTTGATATCTACACTGACTCCATCTTCATTGGTGTAAGTACCAATCACTTGACCATTGGCAATGGTATTAGTTAGATTGGTGGTAGTTTCAAGTGATTTGATATCCACTGTGGTAGTTGAACCATCTTCATTGGTGTATGAGAGGGATTGATTAGCAATGTTTACAGTCAGGTTTGTAGTGGTCTCAAGATCTTTGATATTGACTGTAGTTTGATCTCCAGCTTCGTCAGTGTATGTGATGGTTTGATTAGCTGGGTTGGCTGAGATGGTTGTTAGGGTTTCTAAGTTGCTTATGTCAATAATGGTGGTGTTCCCTGCTTCATCGGTGTAGCTAAATGTACCGTTATTGTTGTCGGTGATGGTGGTCAACGACTCCATCTCTGAGATGTCAAAACTAATAGTCTGGCCAAGTGAATTGGTATACGTCACAATGCTACCCAGAATCTCCAGGGTTGCTACCGACTGGTAAGCCCCTGGATCTTGACATTGCCATTGGTTGCCTAGATAGGTTAGGGTCTGATACTCTTGACACTGATACTGGCTCAACAGATCGGTATTGTCCAAAAATTCTGACAAATCCACCGAATTTGCCCCCTCTATACTAAGCGTCTGGTTAGACAGAATTAGTCGTTGCAAAACTGCAGGATTAGCTATATACCCCAAGCCAACATCATTAGAAGTTTGAGAATTATCCTGCTCTTGAATTAACTGACTAGTATTGGTCTGCTCAGCTATTTTTAGTGCACTACTTGGCGTATTGACTGCTAGCTTACTAGCATCCCCACCATAACTCGTACATGACCCAGACAGAAATACTACCCTCTGATCATTATCAAGAATTCTATCAATGATCGACCACTCCCTGAAGGGCACTGTGGCCATACTACAACTAGTCAGATTGTAATGATGTTCGGAAAGAATAGCATTATCACAGTCAGTGATGCCCTGACTGGACAGCTTTTCCAAAGCCAGATCAGATTGGCCATTGACACAAACCTGGAAAAAACCTACCTCTTGCTTACCTATCAGAGATTCTGGTACATCCAGCCTAACCCTACCCTGCTCGGAAATGTTGAGGCCTTGATAATCAACATAACCGATCAATTCAGTCCTGTCTTCATTGGCGTAAGCCAGTAATCTAGCATCCAATGGACGATCACCATCAATATATCCTTGATCAGATTCGAAGACAATCTCTAGCTTTTTGGTCTGGAGAAATCCCAGACCAAGAATAATGACAAATACTACTGCTACCAGGGGAAGCAAAATTTTACTAATCTTATGTGAAACGACTTTGGAATACTCTCGCATATTTGGTTTTTGTTTATTTAATAATATATTTAACGACTCAAAAGATACCATTTCTATGAAATTATTATTTTAACAATTAGAAATGGACAAACTAATCATAGAGCTTATTGCGACAAATATCAAGCCAAAATGGGTAAAATACTTGTACACCTAAGGATGGTTGGAGATTTAGATATCTAGTGCCTAATTATTGTGATTTGTGGCGAATCAAATAGCTAGCAACCCTCGCAGTAATGAAGCTGACTGTCCCAGTGCCAACCAGCATCAAAATAATTGCTACTATTCGTCCTGCACTGGTGACTGGTACGATATCCCCATAGCCTATTGTAGTAATTGTAACAACTGACCACCATATAGAGTCCCATATTCCTCTTACATTTGGGTTGATTCCAACCTCGAAGAAATTAAAAAATATTGCCCCAATGAGTGACACTGCCGTAAGCACCATCATTGCTTCTAGGATAAATGTATGCTGGGAAAACCGCTTAGATTCATCGAAAACTATCCTTATCCTGACTGCGAGTCGAACTACCCGAAGTAATTCAACCAATCTAATCACTCGAAACACCCTAATCGGGCGAAGCAGTTCAACTACTCCATTGGTCAAGGGGATTGAAGCAATCAGCTCCCACCAATATTGCTTAAAAAATTGTTTACTATCTTTGGCCTTAGCAAGCCGATAGACAAATTCGGCCAAGAATACCCCTGCTATATATATGTCCAACTGATGGATCAATTCTATCTGATGAGAATTGAGCTCTGCAAAAAATTCAAACCCAACCAAGATTACACTAGTCACAGCCAAAAATATCAGTATGATATCAATTATTACTTTCCTGGTTAGATCTGGATCATTTGGTTCGGCAAAACCAATCACTTTATCAAGTATCTTACTCTCAACGGTCTTCTCTACCTCGGACTCGATCTTACTTTCAGTCTCGTGATCTAATTGGGTGATGGTTTTAATTTTTTTATTTGCCATGAATTTTTATCTTTGGTTAGTTAGCCTTGTTTTTATTATAGCTTAATAACCTAGCCTTAACAATTTAAAAACCCAAGATACCCCTAGTAAGAGTAATTATCACAATTTCTTATCTGCAAAAAGTCGTGGTTTCAAGAATAATCCTTGCTAAAATTTTCGGTCTGAAATTTGGTTTGGGACTTGGATTACTATATAATACTACCAGAACATTGAAAATTTACTGGTATATTATGGGGCTGTTTTAGATTTGACATTTTTGACCTGATCGTTACAGGCAAGCCGAGTTAATCTCTCGCAAAAGGATTATTCTACAATAAATGCAGAATCAAAAATCAGCAGCTTAGTTAGTCGAGTATGCGATGCATTTCGTCTTCCAACAGCTGCACCAGTATTGGCCTAAGCTGATACCATCGTTTATCAGACCGCTAGAGTTTGGTAAATCGATGTCATATTTTCTAGCTCGATAGATAAGCCCACACAACTTGTCTATTCAAAATATTGTGTACTGCATCAGGCTATTATTGTTGGCTCTTTAGGTAAGATGTAGTAAAATTTAGAACCAACTAAGCTTGTAGTCTGTCCGGTTTGGCAAATATGGACACGGGTGCAAATCCCGTCAGCTCCACCATCATTGATCAGTATCTATCTAGTCACCATGCGGGTGTAGCTCAGCTGTTAGAGCGCGTCCTTCCCAAGGATGAGGCCCAGGGTTAGAGTCCCTGTACCCGCACCATTAACGAAATCATCGTCATCTATGAACCCCTGCCAGGGTTCATTTAGTTTATAGGTTACATTTGACCCCTTAAAAGGACCGTCTTTGAGTGGGTGTATTGTGAAGTTAGAGAAGAAGATTCGCAGAAAAGCGTCCATTGTCTTCATGTCACGTATTTTGCTCAGAATAACAGGGGTGGATTCCAACAGTTTGAGATATTCCTCGAAGCTCGGAATAGCACTCTTTATTCTCTTCTTTGCATCTGTAGCTTCTTGATACCTTTTCTTAAGCGTACTAATCTCTTTCGCATACTTATCAAGGTCGTAATGCTGTTTCAGCTCTGGATTATTAGCAATTAGTTGCTTTGTATCTTCGTATGACTTCTCTTTATGGGCTATAAGGATTTTACTACTAGCGATTGCACTAGTGAACTCAGTTGCTTTGCGATCTGCTTCCTTTTCAGCTTCCTTGACGTAGTATGCGTAGTTGCTCTTTGTAACGAACAGGTACTGCTGGAAGAACTGATGTGCAGCTTGTATGACAAGCCCAGCAGGGGCAGATTTATTGTGCATGGTACAGCCCTCAGTTTCGCACTTATAGTAATAACGAGAGTGAATAATTTTCTTAGTCAGCTTGTCTCGTTTAGGTATCAACATCGAAGTTAGCGTCTTATTGCATTTGGAACAATAGACCATGCCACGTAATAAATCAGCACCTATCTCGCCACTCTTCGGTCTGTTTATTGCAGACACCTTAGATGAGTTAAGGCTATCTACTTTATTTATCTTGAGATACTCATCAACAGTTATCATTGGCTCAAAATCATAGGCTTGAGTTAGGTCTGTAAAGCTCTTACCCCACTTGTGTACACCAGCATAATGTGGGTCTTTCAATAGTTTTGATACGTCATCTTTATCCCAAATGTGCGACTTATATTCGCCGCCAGGGAGCTTCTGAACGGTATAGTTTTGTTTGTTAATCCACAGTCTTATGTCTTTTTGAGATTTACCGCTTAAAGCCATTGTGAACATCTCTTTGACCTTTGTGAAGTTGTGAGGATCAGGCTGGAAGTTACGGTCAATGTCTACAATATAGCCATGCTTAAATTTGCCTATAAATAGTGTTCTGTCTTCAACGGCTCGCTTATTGCCCCTGTCTACTGATTCTGACAAGTGCTCGGAGTATTGCTTTGCCATAACAAATGTAATGCCTAATAACATCTTGCCAGCAGGAGTATTCTCAAATGTAAAAGTGGAGAATTGTAAATCTTTTATTAGACCTCTGTCTACAAGGTCTATGATAGCCCCTGCTTCTTTCATGTTGCGTGAGAGTCTATCAGGGTGCCACGAAATAACACCGTTAATTCGGCCGTTCTCTATATCGTTTATCATAGCGTTGAATTTAGGTCGAGTGTCAGCCATCTTGGCTGATTGGCTTTCATGGTATACCTGAACCTTTAGATTTTTAGGCGATACAATCTTTTCCATGCACTCTGTAATTTGGTCTTCAATAGAAC
>JAGOAT010000005.1 GCA_017983775.1 Candidatus Saccharibacteria bacterium
AATTATTATTTCTTTATTAAACATATTATTGGGGAGTTCTGCATATATTAGAAATCGTAAAAGTTCAAATTACATAGTATATTTTATATTTTCTATATTTACAGCATTTTGGATTGTCAGTAATTATTATACAGATTTTGCTAGTACTTTTGAGATAAAATACTTTGCTAATAAGATAGCATTCTTTTCGGCTCATATATCGGTCGTGTTAATTTGGGGATTTTCAAAGTTATTTATTGATGGTGTTTTATCAAGATTAGAGCGTATATTAATTTTTCTTTCATTTTTTATAAATGGCCTGATTATTTTTTCAGGTATAGTTATCCAAGGTGCCACGGTAGATGATACAGGATTTCATCCCAGACTTAGTAGCTGGTACATATTATATATAGGCTCTCTAATAATTTTTTTAGGTTTTTATTTTAAGAACCTTATTATTGGCTATAGGAATGCGGTAGGAAAAGATTATTTTTATAAAAAGAGTCAGATAAGATATATATTATATGGCTCATTAATATTTGCTTTTTTTTCAGTTATGACCAACGGTATACTACCAGCAATAACAGGAAACTGGGCATTATCTAAGATAGGTCCCTTATTCTCTATAGTTCTGGTTTCAAGTATCAGCTACAGTATTGCTAAGTACAAACTTTTTGATATAAAAGGATCAACCTTTAGGGCAATGATCTACTATCTATCACTATTCTTTGTAGTCTTGGGCTATGCAGCATTATTATTTGGCTCTACATTGATATTTTTCACAGTGGGCGGTGAGGTTACCAGGGTTCATCAAGTCACCTACATCCTCCTAGCAGTCCTCCTAGTATTTACCTTCCAGCCACTAAGAAACTTCTTTGAAAAGTTAACTAATCATTTGTTCTTTAGAGATAGATATGATGCTCAAGCTTTGATTGCTAGACTGGGAGATATCTATTCTTCCAATTACAAGCTTGTTCCAATCTCTACCAAGACCTTACTAGAAATCTACAAGACTATCAAAATAGAGAGAGGCAATATCATCGTATTCGATCAGGATTACAAAGAATATTTCAGAGCAAACCAAAACTTTATGAAGCCAGGTAAGCTAGAATTCCGAGCTTCATCAGATACTATTCAAGACTTTCAGCAACTATTTGGTACAGATACATATGTCTATGATGAGTTGCTCGAAGGTAAGAAGAAGTTCTTTATGCAACACCACGGCATCAGCCTAATATTTCCCTTAATCAACAACAAGAAGCTCAATGGCTACTTATTGATATCTAGTAAGAGAAGTGGAGATATCTACAATAGCCTAGATGTTTCTACTCTAAGCATTATCTCCAACGACCTAGCAATTGCTTTAGACAACGCCTTGTCTGTTGCAAAGATAGAAGACTTCAATGCCACCCTCCAACACAGAGTCAAATCCGCTACAGAAAAACTCCGCACTGCCAACAAGAATCTAAGAGCCCTGGATAAAGCCAAGGATGAGTTCCTGTCTATGGCCTCTCACCAGTTAAAGACTCCAATCACCACTATCCGTGGCTATAGCGACCTGTTTATCACCGGAGAACTAGGTAAGGCTACCCCAGATCAAACAATGGCCGCTAGAAGAATCATGACCACTGTTGGCAATATGGACTCTACTATCAATGATCTACTCAATGTCTCTAGAATATCCCAAGATAGATTCTTCATCCAGAGAGAAGAAGTAGACCTCAAAGAACTAATTGAGCTAGAGCTAGAAAATCTAATCTCTACAATCGAAGACAAAGGACTCAAGCTCATGACAGACTTAGATCCGATTCCAACTCAGGATCTAGACAAAGCTAAAATCCGTCAAGCAGTAATGAATCTAATTGATAATGCTATCTACTATACCCAAGAAGGATCAATCAAGGTTATCCTTAAGCTTCTAAGCAGAAGCGAATTAAAAGCAATCATCAAAGACCAGGATATCAGCTCTACTCCAGATTTTTCAGGAGACCCAGAAGACAGGCTCTATCCAGTATTCCAAGTAACAGATACTGGTATTGGTGTACCCCCTGACAAACAATCCAAGCTCTTTAGTAAATTCTATCGTGCAGACAATGCCCAAAGAACCAGGAGTGATGGTACTGGTCTAGGTATCTATCTAGTCAAGAGAGTAGTGGAAGATCATGGAGGAGGAATATTCTTCTCATCCCCAATCAATAACAACAAGGGCTCAACCTTTGGGTGGTGGGTGAGGTGAATCAGATAGTCATAACCTCAATCATCCCAGTTCTGATCCTCTTTGTTTTTGGTGGATTGGTATTCAAGCGTGGGATGAATCGCAGGCTTTCGCATTGGTTTTTATTCTTTGCATTGACGGGCGGACTTTGGCAGGTTGCTACATTGGTAGCAAGCCTGTTTATAAGCGATCAGATCACAATTTTTGCCAATCGTTTGACATTTGTTTTTGGGTTTTTATCAATTATCGCATTTTATGGAATGAGCCGAGCTTACCTGGGTGAAATCAAACCCTTCAGTAGATTAGGCAAGTTGAGGCTTTGGATCTTTGCAGTAGTTTACTCAGTAATTCTATTGACAGATCAAGTAGTCGAGGGTTACCAGAATCAAAATGGTTTCTTGGTCGATCAACGAGGAAGGTTTTATTGGAGCTTTGTGATTATTCTATTTGCAGTCTTAATTCCTTCGGTCAAAAACCTAATAAGAGCAATGGACACAGTAGAGAATGTTAAGAAGATTCAGATCAAGGTGATGCTGACGACTTATGCGCTGGGAATCACACTGGTAGTCTTGACCAATTTAGTGCTACCAAGTTTTGTTAGTGAGGGATGGGTTAGTCAGATTGGATTATTTGTAATGGCTGGGATGGTAATAGTCAATTCTTATGTGATACTAAGAAATAAGATTTTTGATCTCAAGCTAATTTTTAGTCAGTCATTCGCATTTACTCTGGCAGTCCTGGTACTAGCTCTAATTTATAGCTTCTTTGCCAGTTATTACTTAGGCGGATTAATAGGGCTGGATCACAAGCTGACTTCAGTCGAACGCTTGGCTTTTATTCCAATTATTATTATTTTAGCAATACTTTTTCAGCCTATGCTCAAATTGTTTGAGAGGGCTACTTATAAATGGTTTTATCAATATCATTATTACCCTAGTCAACTGATTAGTGAAGTCAGTCGGATACTCGCTAGAGATCTGAAGATTGAGGAAATGATTAAGGACACGGCCAAGATCATTGTATCAGGAATGGGTATTGATAATATTCAAGTGATAGTCTATGAGCATAATCGGATTGCTTTTAGCTATGCTACTGATTATAAGATATTTAATACTAAGAACTGGCACTATCTCAAAGATGAGGTAATATTTGTCGATCATATACTTGATACGGCTACATTGTATCAGCTTAAGAGCCAAGGAGCAGAGTTGATTTTTCCAATGATTCTCAAGGGTAAGCTGATTGGGCATATCATTCTCGGTCGTAAAAAGGGCGGGGATATTTATACAGATGGTGATTATCAGACTATAGAAATCGTTGCTGGAGACTTGGCGATTGCCCTAGATAATGCCAAGGTTAATTATCGTCTGAAAGATACACTGGAGAAATTGAGAGCACTAGATAAGAGTAAGGATGAGTTCATTTCAATTGCTTCTCATCAGCTTCGTACACCCCTCACTACAATTCGAGGTTATAGTGAGATGTTGGCAGATCAAGAGTTTGGCAAAATTAGCCTAGAGCAAAAAAATATTTTAAACCAAATCAATCAAGCTGGTCAGAATATGAATCAATTATTAGAAGATTTGCTAGCTACCTCACGTCTGGCTCAGGGCAGATTGGTAATCAATAAGACTGAGTTTGATTTTGCCAACCTCGTCAGGGAGGAGTATCACTATAGACAAAATTCTCTGAAAAAAGATTTGGAATTGAAGCTGGATCTGCCTGACTCCATCGAGCTATTTGCTGATCAAGGAAAGCTCAGACAGGTAGTTATCAATTTGATCGATAATGCTATTCAATATACAGATCGAGGTAGTATTTTGGTTCGAGCTGAAGTAATCAGTGGTAGCAAGGTCATCAAGATGCCAGTGCATGGGTCTGATAATATTGCTCCCAGGCGTAAATACTTAAGCTTTCAGGTGATAGATACTGGGATCGGAGTCCCAATTAGTAAACAAAAACAATTATTTAGTAAATTTTATCGTGCAAGCAATGCTAAGATTATTAGACCCGATGGTAACGGCTTGGGTGTTTATTTGGTTCGTGAAATCGCTAGAATTCATCATGGCAATGTGATCTTTCAATCGCCAGTGGAATTGAACCAGGGTTCAGTTTTTGGGATTTGGATACCATATACTAGTAGTAGAGGTAACAATGGATAACTATACAATATTGAGCGGACTAGCAATCTTGACAGTTGGAGTGATTGGCCTAATTATCCTACTACGTAATTACCACAATCAAGCTATTCAGTGGTATGCACTTTCCAATCTCAGCTCAATTGTTTGGTTGATAGCAACATACATTAGCGACTATGGTTATAGCTATGACCTGAAGTTATTTGGTCATCGTCTTGGCTATAGCTTTAGCTATATGATAGTAGGCTCAGTCTTTGGTCTTGCTACTGTCTTCATGCGTCAGAAGTTTAGTAATTATCAATCTTATTTATTGATTGCTGTATCGGGAATAATGGCCTTTGTGACATTGGTCTCAAATAATATTATTAGCGATGTGGATATTACCACTGCACCCAGTAAGCCAATAGTAGGTGATTGGTATTTTCTCTATATAATCACTTTTGTTACTTTGATTCTTTATACTGCAATAGCTTTTCTTATCGCTTATAGACAGGTAGACATTTACCAGAAGAGTCAGATCAAGTTGATTGCTATTGGTCTGATTGTGATTATCAATGCTGGCGTGATCACCAATATTATTATGCCAGTAGCTTTTGGAATTAGTTGGAGTATTCGTTCTGCTCCATTATTATTAATTCTTTTTTCTGGGTTTAATACATTTGCAATCACTAGGCGGCATTTATTTGATATTAGGGCTACTTTAGCAAGATATTTTTTCTATATTGTGACCTTAATTAGTTTGGTAGTTCTTTATAGTGTTATTTTATTTATTGGAGTGGGTTTATTTTTTAAGAACAATCCAAACCTGACAATCCCTAGACTAGTCACCTACATCCTCCTAGCAGTCCTCCTAGTATTTACCTTCCAGCCACTAAGAAACTTCTTTGAAAAGTTAACTAATCATTTGTTCTTTAGAGATAGATATGATGCTCAAGCTTTGATTGCTAGACTGGGAGATATCTATTCTTCCAATTACAAGCTTGTTCCAATCTCTACCAAGACCTTACTAGAAATCTACAAGACTATCAAAATAGAGAGAGGCAATATCATCGTATTCGATCAGGATTACAAAGAATATTTCAGAGCAAACCAAAACTTTATGAAGCCAGGTAAGCTAGAATTCCGAGCTTCATCAGATACTATTCAAGACTTTCAGCAACTATTTGGTACAGATACATATGTCTATGATGAGTTGCTCGAAGGTAAGAAGAAGTTCTTTATGCAACACCACGGCATCAGCCTAATATTTCCCTTAATCAACAACAAGAAGCTCAATGGCTACTTATTGATATCTAGTAAGAGAAGTGGAGATATCTACAATAGCCTAGATGTTTCTACTCTAAGCATTATCTCCAACGACCTAGCAATTGCTTTAGACAACGCCTTGTCTGTTGCAAAGATAGAAGACTTCAATGCCACCCTCCAACACAGAGTCAAATCCGCTACAGAAAAACTCCGCACTGCCAACAAGAATCTAAGAGCCCTGGATAAAGCCAAGGATGAGTTCCTGTCTATGGCCTCTCACCAGTTAAAGACTCCAATCACCACTATCCGTGGCTATAGCGACCTGTTTATCACCGGAGAACTAGGTAAGGCTACCCCAGATCAAACAATGGCCGCTAGAAGAATCATGACCACTGTTGGCAATATGGACTCTACTATCAATGATCTACTCAATGTCTCTAGAATATCCCAAGATAGATTCTTCATCCAGAGAGAAGAAGTAGACCTCAAAGAACTAATTGAGCTAGAGCTAGAAAATCTAATCTCTACAATCGAAGACAAAGGACTCAAGCTCATGACAGACTTAGATCCGATTCCAACTCAGGATCTAGACAAAGCTAAAATCCGTCAAGCAGTAATGAATCTAATTGATAATGCTATCTACTATACCCAAGAAGGATCAATCAAGGTTATCCTTAAGCTTCTAAGCAGAAGCGAATTAAAAGCAATCATCAAAGACCAGGATATCAGCTCTACTCCAGATTTTTCAGGAGACCCAGAAGACAGGCTCTATCCAGTATTCCAAGTAACAGATACTGGTATTGGTGTACCCCCTGACAAACAATCCAAGCTCTTTAGTAAATTCTATCGTGCAGACAATGCCCAAAGAACCAGGAGTGATGGTACTGGTCTAGGTATCTATCTAGTCAAGAGAGTAGTGGAAGATCATGGAGGAGGAATATTCTTCTCATCCCCAATCAATAACAACAAGGGCTCAACCTTTGGGTGGTGGGTGAGGTGATAACAATCTAATAATTATGGAGGTAAGCAATAAAATGACAAAAGGTGATTCAGTAATAATGATCAGGGGGGACTATAATGTTCCACTCCTTGAGGGCAGGATAATCGATGACTATCGTTTGGTGAGAGGGCTTGATACTATCAAGCAAGCTTTGAAGAGGACAAATAGGCTGATTTTGGCTAGTCATCTAGGGAGGCCAAAATCTATTGATGACAAGCAATATAGTCTTATGCCAGTAGCAAAAGGTCTTAGTAGATTACTAGGTAGAGAAGTAGTGCTATTAAATCAGTTTGAATTGGATTTGGATATGAAAGCAGAAGACATCTGGGCGCAAGGCTCAATAGTGATGCTTGAAAATCTCAGGTTCGATCCACGCGAGAAGGCTAACGACCCAGCTTATATTACAGAGATATTACGCAGTATAGGACTAAACAATCAAGATCTTGGGTCACTAATCTATATTAACGATGCTTTTGCGGTTGCCCACCGGGCTGATAGTAGTGTTGAGGCAGGGATAAGAAAGTTTGAGCTTGAAAGAGGGGAGTTGATGACAGCTGAAATTAGTGAAATACAGAAGCTTCTTGGAGAGGTAGAAAGACCTTATGTGGCAGTGATCGGTGGAGCAAAAGTTTCTGATAAGCTTCAGGTCTTAGAGAGTTTATTGACAAAGGTAGACACCTTGATTATTGGTGGGGCAATGGCCAATACTTTCTTGCTGGCCTCAGGTCATCAGGTAGGTAATAGTCTAGTTGAGCCAGAATTATGTTCAGAGGCTATTCGAATCAGCCAGAGAGCAAATGATTTGGGCGTAAAGCTGTTTTTACCATTTGATGTAGTAACCGCCAAACAGATAGGGCCAAATATCCAACATACCAATAAAGGGATATACTCAGTAAATTCCCAGGATATCATTCTAGACATTGGCAAACAGTCAGTTCAGGCTTGGACTAAGATAATCTCTGAGGCACATACAATATTCTGGAATGGAGATCTGGGGATGGCTGAAATTCGGGCATACAGTAAAGCGAGTGAACAGATAGCTCAAGCAATTGCGAACTCAGAGGCCTACAGTTTAGTCGGGGGCGGAGATACAGTTAGCCTGGTGCGCAAATTGAGGTTGGATAGTCAGTTCAGCTTTATCTCGACTGGTGGTGGGGCTAGTCTGGCACTGGTCTCTGGTCAGCCGATGCCTGGATTGGTAAAATAATCGACTTGATATTGTGCTTGGCCAGTAGATATGCTATACTTACCGAGTTATGTATAAATGCGATATCACTGGCAAAGGCAAAATGTATGGGCATAATGTTTCTCATTCCCAGCGTAAGACCAAAAGAGTATTCAAGCCAAATCTCCAGAAGAAAACTATCATCATCGATGGTCAAAAGGTTCGCCTGAAACTGGCAGCCTCAACTATCCGAACCCTCAACAAGCTTGAGAAGCAAAAAGTTGCCGCTCAAGCCAAAGATTAGTTACTGATATACGGGTTGGTTTTCCGTCATTCTTTAGGATGATGCCCTCTCTATTATCTTTCAAATTTTCGCAACCTCCACTGCATCATCATTCATAATCCCCATCCCCAACTCTATCATATTCCAAAGTCCTGCAGGGATTTATGGGATATCCAGCATTCCGTATTATCCTAATTCACTAGAGAGATGGATCCCCCGTAAACCCTTCCGGGTTCGGAGGATGACAAGATAGGGGAGGAGGGGTTTCGAAATATCATGAGGCAGGTTTGAATTTCAGAGGATGGCAGGACAGATCAACCCAGATAGTATTGGGTAGTCTCTGATTCGAGGTCTTTTTTGCTAATCTTTAACTTTGATTTATCTAGTATTTCGGTTTGGCTAACTTCTTTCTTGAATACAGCCTTTTTGTCCGAATCATCACCATAGGCAACCACAATTGTTGGCTCAACCATCTTTATCAGCTTATCTATATCATCAAAGCTTGCATTATCTAAGTTTATTACCAGTACATTGACTTGATCCAGTTGATCAAATTGTTTCTCGCTGGGAGTTTGGTCATAATCAGCGAGCCATAGACAATGAATAAAACCATGCTCTAGAGTGTAGGCAGTGTGACTTGGATCAAGATAGATCCCGTCAATCATAATACTATTTATCTCATACTCACCAGGAGAATCTAGTGCCAATCCCTTGTATATGGTTGGGTCTGAAACTGGGGTAGTAGATAGGGTGACTTGAGATTTTTGGTCTCGATGATTTAGGGCAATTTGAGACTTGTTGATTACTAGGCTGACTTGATCGTTGTCGATGATTATATCCATAACTACAGTTTACACTATCACTGTCTATTGACCAAATAAGTTATTCTAGTTAGAATTGGATATATCAACGAGTATTAAGTTGTGAGGGTAAGATTTTAGTATCAGATATTAGTCCCAGGTCAAAGTCTAAGAGAATTAATCCATCTAGTTCACGTTTGCTTTATAGTAATTCCAATCGTCGCAAAGCTCCTCACTCTAGCCAGGACTTGGGGCTGAAAAATACTGTATCCAAATCAGTCTATTCCGGAGTGCCAGTAACTAGTAGTCAAGGGGTCAAATCTAAACAAATACAGAGTAATAAAGCTAAGACTTCAAACTATCAAGACAAAACAACAAAGGAGCAGAAACCCAGGTCTAATATCAAGCAAACCAGTCTACTGGATAGGCTGAGATTTTCTTTGCAGAAATATAGACTACTGTTTGTTGGACTGACTACTGTGGCGATGGTTGGTCTTGTGGTGCAATATGCTAGTTTTGATTTGCAAGGTACAAATCAGAATCGGATTATTAGATTGAATGAAGGAGGAACAACCAAGACTATGATTAGCTCAGCCAATACTGTAGGAGCAGCCTTGGATGAACTCAAAGTGCCAATTGCCGAGGGGGATTACATTAGCCCTAGTCCTTATACAGAAATTCAGCCAGGCGTGACAGATGTAGTAATTCACAAGGCCCTGCCTGTTAAGATCTATGATAATGGTAAGTTTGCTCAGGTGATCAATACTGGGTTAAGTCAACCGCGAGAAATTGCAGCCAGTGCTGGTATAGTAGTGTTTGAAGAAGATCAAGTCAGATTAACTGGGGCTGAAGATCCTGTACAGGATGGAATAATCGGTCAGAAGTTGGATATTGATCGAGCAGATCCTATCTATCTCAATTTGGCGGGAGAAGACATTGTTATGAGATACTTTTTTGATCAAAATTCCTCAAGTATTAGTGTGGCAGATTTATTGAATAGTAATCATATAGAACTAGAGCCAGATGATCAAATATCAGTCGATCCTCAGGTTAAGATTCAGCCAGGGATGAAGATTAAAATCAGTAGATATAGTCAAGACAAGTCAGAGGAGTTGATAGAGATTGATTATGGCGAAGAAGTGATTTATGAACATAGCAAGCCTGTTGGCTGGGAGGAAACTAGAGTAGAGGGCAAAAAGGGCAAGAAATTGATAATCTATCAAGATACTATTTTGGATGGTCAGGTCACTGATAGACAAGTAGTATCAGAAGAGGTCTTGGTCGAGCCTACGAGTAAAGTAGTAGTCAAGGGTACATATACTACGTATTCAGGATCTGTAGAGTACTGGAGGCCATATGTCGAACAAGCCGCCAGCAAATATGGTGCAGACGCTACCCAGCTGATGCGAGTGATGTATTGTGAAAGCAAGGGGGACGCTAGCAACTACAATGGACGCAGTAGTGGACTAACACCTGATCAAGCAATGGCTGCCAATCGTGCTATCGGTCTATTTCAATATCTGCCTACTACCTGGTATGGCAATGGTGGAGGAGATATCTGGGATGGTCAACAGCAAATCGAAATGGCAGCAAGGATGTTTGCCAATGGTCAGGCTTGGCAGTGGGAGTGCAAGTAAATTATTAAAGTCAAAGCCAATAAAGATCTCGGTCAGCATTTCCTAACTGATCAAACCTGCTTACAGCAAATAATCAATCTAGCCGACATCAGTCAATCAGATACAGTTTTAGAGATTGGTGCTGGTACTGGCCTGTTAACACAGTTGATTTCAGAGCGTGCAAACAAGGTAATAGCTCTAGAGATTGATTCAAGAATGTTACCAATCCTAGGAAGGATCAAGGGTGTTGAGGTCGTTCATCAGGATATAAGAGAGTTTGATTTATCCAGCTTATCGACTGGGTATCGGGTGGTTGCTAACTTGCCGTATTACATGACTAGTTTTGTGATTAGGAAATTGCTTGAATCAAGCAACCCATCTAGTGATATCTTGATATTAATTCAGAGGGAAGTTGCACAACGTATAGTAGCACCTATCGGGGATAAGTCAATTTTGGCTATTATGGTTGAATATTGGGCAGATGCGGAGGTTTTATTAGACATTGCACCAGAGAAGTTTAGTCCACCACCAAAGGTTCATTCAAGTTTGATTAGGATTAGACCAATCAAAAAGAGGATTCAGGACTTGGACTATCAAGACTTGATGAAATTAGTTCGGGCTGGGTTTTTGCAAAAGCGCAAAAAGCTCAAGAACTCACTATCTGTAGGTCTCGGACAATCAGCAGAAACAATAGAGCTATGGCTTGAGCGAGCAAAAATAGATGGGAATAAAAGAGCTCAACAATTAGATATTGAGGATTGGGGTAGATTATTAAGGTACCAAAAGGAAAACACCCCCTAGAATCTCAATTGAGACCCTAGGGGGTGTTATAGTTGATATTTTTCATCAAGACTATCAGGTCTCGATGAGAGAGGTTGCACCCCTTGCCGGCTGTGCAGGTGAGGCAAGGGGTGCCGCGAGATGAGCTCAACCAAAGGTGTGGGTTGTACACCTTTGGGAGCACCTTTCTCGCTGCCGAGTCCTGGGAGGTAAGACTCGGCAGATGGGTGCTTGATCTCTGCTTTTATTAGTATCTTATTATCTTGAAGAAGATGCGAAGACGCTATAATGCCCCACTTGTCCTTATGGGGGGCAGCCCGAGAGCAAGCTGGATAAATATTTTCCTATATTAAGATTGAAATGTCAACCCCAAAGTGTGCTATAATTTGACGTATGCTACTAGCCTATCTAATCATGTTGCCAATTGCGATTACTGTTCATGAGTTTATGCATGCATTTACTGGTTATAAGCTCGGTGATCCTACAGCTGAGAGGGAAGGAAGATTGACCTTAGACCCTCGTAAGCATATTGATCCGGTGATGACTATTCTTTTACCACTACTTTTGATACTGAGTGGCTCGCCAGTAGTTTTCGGGGCTGCTAGGCCAGTACCATTTAATCCTTATCTTGTCAGAGGAGGCAAGAAGGGAGCCGCCCTAGTTGCTTTGGCAGGCCCTTTGACCAATCTTGCACTTGCTCTAGTGGTCGGGTTATACTTGAGGGTTTTACCTTTTGATGTTCCGACGGTTAGGACTATCCTCGAAAATTTCGTGATGCTCAATCTGGGATTTTTTGCCTTCAATATGATTCCATTCCCACCCCTAGACGGCTCTAGAGTACTCTACGCATTTTTGCCAGATTCCTTGAGGGATTTAATGGATAGAATTGAAAAATTCGGGATGATGGGTATCTTTATATTCTTGTTTTTACTCTATCCCCTGGTGAGACCTGTATTAAGTCAAGTCATTATCAGTTTATACAACTTGATAGTCTGAGCTTAGCAGGGTAAGATACAGTTAGGCTCTATTTTCTTAGATAGGGTGGTATAAATCCTGAACAATATTGTTCTAGGGAAACCTATATTGGGCAGTTCTGAGGAATTGTTTCTGCGGATTCCCACCTGGTATGCACCAGGTTTTATATCAGCCTAAGGATCTAGAGCCTTTTTGTAGGGGGATAGATTCAGGGTGTGGCGCAGTTGGTAGCGCGCTGGGCTGGGGGTCCAGAGGCCGCGGGTTCAAGTCCCGCCTCCCTGACCACGAAAAAGAAAAGGAGAGATTTAGTGAATAAAAAATATGTAGGTTTAGTCGTGGGGTTAGTAGCGGTTATTGGGTTTGGAATTGGCTTTGGATTGGCTTATAATCTCAACAATAATACAGGTGACCAGGAGTCGGAATCTCTAAATGAGGTTACCCAAGTTGCAGATGATGATAACAGTACTATATTAGAAGCAGAACCAGCAGAAGATATTTATTATACTGCCAGATTAGAGAAGTCTGGCTTAGCGTTTGATTACCCAGAAGAAGGTTGGGATATTGTCAATGATTATGATTCAGTTTCGGGCTCCGATTACTATTGGCATGAAGCCTATCTGGCCAGACAGACAGAGGGCTTAGAGTTAAGCTTAATTAGTAGCTCGCCACAGGTCGGTGGGGGCTGTGACCCTACAGAAGTAAAAGATTACCAGTTTAGTCAAGTTGGGGATTCTAGTCTCCTCGACATAGATGGTGGAGAGATTTATGTCGCTGAGATTACCAATAGTGACGATTACTGGCAATTAGCTTTAGTATCGGTTTCAAGGTATCGTCCTGGCTCTCTTCATCAGAGTTGTCCAAATACTTTCTTCCCAGAGATTGTATTTTACAATTTTCCAAATATTACTGGAGAGAACAAGCCATCAGCACTGATGATCAATAGTAGTAAAGAGGAGATCTTAGTTCCTTCTAAGACTGTTCGTAATCAGGCTATTAAGATTTTAGAGAGCTTAAGATTAGAGTAAGGTTGTCTGTCAACCTCCCCAAATCACAAACACCCTGTCTATTCTCTAAGTCTGCTTGACTTCCCCCTGATTAATTAACTTAAGATACACAGTCTGATGGACTCATTTTGAGTGAGGCATGAATACGTTTAGGATTGTCGTTGTACATAATAATGTTATATAGTACCGGTCTTTACACTAATTGGCTTGGGGTTGCGTTTGGGTGAGATATCATAGATAATAATGCTTGTACAAACTAGGCATAAGAGGGAAATAGAATGCAAAAATTAAATCAAAGATACAAATTATTAGTAATATTAGCTGGCTTGGGTTGGTTCGCTACCTCTGGAAGTTTAGCTTTTGCCTATCCATTGCAGCTTCATACCAACTACAATGATCCTGCAAATGGAGATAAACATTTGCAGGAACTAGTCGATATAGACTTGGATGGCAGATTGGATCTAGTAGTTAGCACAGGAGAGTATCCGGGCTTTACAGTCTCTTATGGTAATGGTGATGGATCTTTCCAGCCACCTATAGGATTCGAATCCAGTGGCTATAGCGTAGGGATTGACACTGGAGACCTCAATGGCGATGGTTATCCAGATGTTGCTGTAGTAGATGCAAATGTTTTTATGGTTTCGGTATTTATCAATGATGGCTCTGGGGGGTTCTTGCCTGCAGTTAATTATTCAGCACCAGGATCGGGAGGGAACAAGATCACTAGCTCTCGTGTGGAGATTGCAGAGCTGGATGGAATGGGAGGGTTGGATTTGGCTGTAACTTCAATCAATCAGGACATTTATTATTTGTTCTCGAATCCATTAGCAGACGGTGTACTAAGTACACCAATTAGCTTCTATACCCAAAAAATGCCAATCGATATCAAGAGTGGTGATTTTGATCAAGATGGTGACAATGATCTAGTCTATTCTAATAGTGGTAGTAGTACAGTATCAGTAGACATCAATAATGGTTCAGGTGTGTTTACCAATTCTTTAAGCTTTAGTATGCCAAAGTCTATGCCTGTTGATCTAACTGTTGGAGATTATAACAATGATGGATACCCTGATTTTGCCGTATCAGATATAGCAAACCAAGTGTTGTATGTATATACAAATCTGGCCAATGGTAACTTTAGCCCCCAGACAGTGATGGCTGGATCGAGCCTCTACCAATTAGCAAGTGGAGACCTTGATGGAGATGGCTGGATTGATATTGTTGGTGCAGGTTCAAGTACAGATCAGTTACAGGTTTATATCAATAATCAAGCTGGTGGATTTAACTCTCCATCTGATAACTACCCAATGACTGGAGCTTTTGGGGTAGCACTAGGTGATATCAATGGTGATTGTACACTAGATACAACTACTGCTGGCCATAGTCCTGAGGTCAATGTTTATCTGGGTGCTGCTGCGCCAGGCCTTTTGGTGGTTGGTAACCCTTGCGGAGCTGATTATTTGACAGAGGTATCTGAACAGGGACCAACAGCCCAGAGTGTCAGTTTTGTTTTGTCTGGAAGTCCCAATCAGCCAGTTATTGTTAACTGTAGTATTGATCAACCAGGCCAAGTTGATATTGGTGATAGCTTGATGAGTTTTACACTATCACCAAAAGACCCCTACAGACCAATGACAATTGATTTCACTGCCATAGACGATTTAGAGATTGATGGTGATCAGGTGGTGCATATAAACTGTGTGACTAGTTCTGGTGATCCAGATTTTGATGGCTTAGTGATGGGTGCGGAGATAAGGGTAATCGATAATGATGGCGAAGAAACTCCAGTCGATCCGCCTGTCAATAACCCAACCCCAGAGGGTGATTCCAAAGTATCTAGCTTGGCACCTGCTGGTTTACGTTTATTAAAGGTATTTAGTGTCTTGGGCTTTGGATCAGCTATCTCTGTAAGTCTATTGAAGATATATTCCCGTCGTTCTGATGCTTCTGACGCAACAATAAGCTTTGATGATCTGCATTAGGATAATAAATACGGTGCCATTATATTATGTCCAGAAATTATTATCTACACCAAGGGTGAGTTATTAGAGAGTATAAGATGTTTAGTAAGCTAACAAAAAAACTCGGAAATTCAGAAACATTTAGGACACTGATATTTGGATTAGAAGATGGGTTGGTGTCAACAGGTGGAGTGATTATCGGGGTTAGCGCAGGGGTCAATCAAAAAAGGATTATCTTACTAGCCGGATTGGTGACGATTGCAGTAGAGGCCTTGTCAATGGCCGCAGGTGAATATCTGTCCCAGAAATCTTCCCAACAAATGAAGAAACAGGTAGATCAAAAACACTTATTAGAAAGTGCTGCTGTGATGTATCTTTCATATGCCATGGCAGGATTAGTACCACTCAGTGCATTTCTGTTCTTTCCTGTCAGCACTGCCAGATTTGTAGCAATCATCTCCAGCTTGACTGTTTTGTTCATGATTGGCTTTATCAAAGGGAAGATTCTTGAGCTCGATTCACTAAAAAGCGGCTTAGAATTTCTGTTGGTAGGTGGAACTGCTACCTTGGTAGGTATAGTTGTAGGATTGGCTTTTGGAGTCTAATAAAGTATTAAATAATAAGGAGTAAATATGAATGGGTTTGTAAAGTTTTTAAGAGAACAAGGAGTTGTAGGGCTGGCAGTTGGATTTATTCTAGGGGGAGCAGTCTCCAAAGTAGTATCAGCTCTAGTGACTGATATTATCAATCCGATAGTCGGGGCTTTACTCGGTCAGATGAACTTGGCTGAAAGAAGTTGGGTGATTGGGGATGGTGGAGTTAAGATTATGTGGGGGGACTTTGTCTCAGTTGGACTTGATTTTATAATTGTTGCTGCGGTTGTTTATTTTGGCGTTAAGGGACTTGGATTAGATAAACTAGATAAGAAATCTGAGTAACTATCATCAAGCCAGAATAAGGCTTGATTCATAGAATATTCACTTTTCTGAGCTAGGATAGATATATGGCGCAGAAGGTACTATTAGTCGAAGATGAGATTGGTATAGCTGAGATAGTTTCTGATTATCTTGTTCGGGCGGGATATCAAGTAGTAGGGGCTTGTGATGGTATTGAGGCTTTGCAGAAGTTTGATCAAGTAATTGGCTTGGTGATACTAGATATTAACTTGCCAAAGTTATCTGGATGGGAAGTTTGTCAGAGAATTAGGCAGGAGTCTATAGTGCCAATTGTAGTATTGACAGCTCGACAACCTAGTCAAGATGAACTCAGAGGTTTTGAATTGGGCGCAGATGATTATATCCGTAAACCTTTTGATCCAAAGGTATTGCTGGCTAGGATTGGCCGATTTTTATCAAATAAAAAAGGTGGTCAAATATTGCTATCTGGTGACATTAGTTTGGATTTGGGTAGCTTGATTCTCAAGAAGAATGGACAGAAGGTCAATCTAACAGTCGCTCAAATCGATATCCTGGAGGTTTTGATTGGTAATCAAGGGCAAGTTATTAGTAGGCAACGCTTGATTGACGAGGGCTACAAAGGCGACCAATTTGCAGATATTTTTGATCGAACTATAGATGCTCATATCAAAAATATCCGCAAGGCATTGGGTGATGATCCAAGGCAACCAAAGTACATTGAGACAATCCGGGGCAAAGGTTATCGTTGGGTAAAAGCTGATGTTTAGAAAGCTCTTTGGGACTATGGGCTCAAGAATAGTCTTGCTAGTAATCACAACAGCCCTGATGACAGCAACCTTGTCCTCATTGTTCTTGAATTGGCAGATAAGCAGTAGGTTTGATAGCTTCATAGGTCGTCAGTCTGATGAGTTTGGTTCCGAACTTAAGAGATCTAGACCAATGGTCGAGCCTTTTATTTATAAGGTTAGTGATGAGCTCAGACAAAGTTTTTTGTCAGATATCAATCAAGTGATCTTTTTGGCACTTCTTATTACTTTGCCACCTGCTGTCTTGATCGCTTTATTGATCAGTGACAAATATTTGTTTCAAGCTAGAAGAATTCGCAAAGGGCTAGAAGATGTTCGAGCCGGGAAACTAGCTAGGCTCAAGTTTGATAGTGGGATTATTGAAATTGGAGATTTGGTCAAGGCCTTCAATGGCGCAATAGAGGCTTTAGAAAGGGTAGAAAAATTGAGAGATGACTTGATCGGAGATGTTAGCCATGAAATTGCTACCCCTTTGACCAAGCTCAAGGTTCAGATTGCGGCAATTCAGGATGGGCTTTATAGTCCGGATAAGAAAAGGATTGCTAGATTAGCTGAGGATGTAGATTATTTAGATTTTTTGATTAATAGGTTGAGATACTATAGTGAGCTTAAATCTGTCAATCATGTTGATAAAAAGGACATAAATTTGCTTGGTTTTTTAGAAAATATTACCCAAGGATACCTTGATCTTGAGGTTGAATTCATTGTAGATAAGGAGTTGGTAATTCAAGCCGACAGTAATTACCTTAGAGAAATAATTGAAAACCTAGTAAGCAATGCTAATAAGTACGCTGATCCAAGGAAGCTCAAGATATTTGCAGATAGGAATTCGATTCAGTTTCAGGATTTTGGGCCAGGCATTGATCAGGCTGATTTGCCATATATCTTTGAGAGACTTTATCGAGTCGAAAAATCGCGCAATCGCCAGACTGGTGGCATGGGGTTAGGTCTGGCAATCGTCCAAACCTTGGTCGAGGCGCATGGTTGGAGAATTTTGGTTGATAGTGACGATAAGGGAACTGTGTTTACAATTGACTTGCTTCGGTTGAGTAGGGAGTAGTGCTTTTTGATGCTTGATAGCCCAGAAACTCCAATACATTTTTTAACTATTCATCCAAGACCGCCTTCATGACAGTATCAAATGATGGAGGCTGGTCACCGGTAAGTTCATTTTTCATATTTTGTAATTTATCAGTGTAGGGTATAATAATTTCCCCGTATATTTTCTTACCATCAGGATCCCAGGCTATGCTTTTAGCATCTCTTGTATGATAAAACTGTATATTAATATTATTAATTATATAGTCTAGAAACCGACTAACTCGACCTGGCTTGTAAGCATACCGCCTTTCGATCGTATTGTTGTATTGCTCAATCAGAGCAAAAAAAGGCTTTAACTCACTAGATACTTGTTCATCTGTCATATCTGGGTGGGTTATCCTTAAGGCATATGTAACCTTGAGTTTTTCAGTATGAGTGGTAGGGTCACTAGATGATTCAGGGTTATCAAAGGTGAATAGATTTGGTTTATTGTTGTGGTTATCCTCAGTGTTACCCTTACTGTAGGGAATGCATGAGTCCTCTAGTATTTCTGAGATTTTGTCTCCTCTAGTCATAAGGTTTTTTTGGAGTTAATTATGAAGTTAAACTAAGTTGTGAAGGCAGGAATTGTCTGTATTGTTCTCCAAGACCTGCGAAATCAAGCTTATTGGATGGGTGTTGGAAACAATTGGCTGGAAGCTCAACCCTGGCGTGAGCTATTGATATGGGTAGTGGTTTACTATTATTAAGGCCAAGAGGTCTAGGATATACTAATAAAGATAGGGCTGCTAATCCCATGTCGTTTTCTGTTGACAACCGATTCATAATAGATTCATAATAGCAGAATATCATAGGTATAGACAAGTAAAGCAACTGGGCTTACCAGATATTTATAATATGCTTGTCCAGCAATTAAGTCAATAATGAATAAGGAGAGTTATATCTATGTTAAAGAAGAGTTTAGTCTTAGGGGCAGTTGGATTGATTGGAGCAACAACGATTGGAGCAACTACAGTCAGTGCCCACTTTGGTGGAGATGGAGGAAGAGTCAGTGATAGTGATTTGGAGACCCAGTTCAATCTTACTCAAGATCAAGTAAATCAAATGCATACTGAGATGCAAGCAGCTATTAAGGAGGCTAGAGATAAAGTTCGTCAGAATTATATCTCTGATGATGACTGGAATGCCTATCAAGCTGAGCGCCAGCAAGAGTTTCTCGACAGTGATCGTGGCCAAGAATTGAAAACTAAGCTGGAAGAGTATGGGATTGGTACGGATCAATTCTTTGCAGCCAAAGAAGATGGTACGCTCAAGGACTTACTTGAGTCCAAAGGCGTAGAAGAGGGAGATCTGATGATGGGTAAACATGGTAGTCGACATGGAGGCCCAGGGAGGAGCATGGGAGATATGGAAGGAGGACCTGCTTTATAGAAATAAGAGATATTACAAATCACAACCTCACCAATTATTCAAAACTAGCCCCTAGGGGCTAGTTTCGGTATTTGAATGGATTCGCAATAAACTCAAAAGTTGTTTGTAGAGCACACCCCCTAAGTCATCAATCCAAATCCTGAAAAATCTCATCTCATCATCTTCCAAAGCTTCAGCCTCAACCCCCTTATCTTTTAAACCCCCAATTCACTACGTTATCTTACAAAATCCTGCAATCTTCATCTCGTCATCTTCGGGTTGCCCGAAGGGCAAGACCCGAGATCCAGCATTCCGTATTATCCTAATTTGCTAGAAAGGTGGATGCCCCGTAAGCTCTTCGAGCTTCGGAGGATGATGATACAAGGGAGGGTCGGAGGATGACTGTTACTTTTGTACTTATAGCCCACAAAAAACAAAACCTGTACTCTACTGTATTTTACCGTACATAACTGTCACTCTATGGATATGATTTGTCACAATAACAACAATGCTAGACCCACAATCTATCACTCCAAGCGAACAGGTTTTGTTTAGGGCGGTTATATTCTCTTACCGATTTTTTGGATCTTCAAGGGCTTGGTTCGAGGATGGCCGAAGGACATACTCTACAGATAATGGTTTATTTGGAAACAAATCTCTTATGCTATACTATAGGCTATAGGGGTCAAAGTATAATAGTTTATTTGGAGGATAAAATGCAAAAAAAAGGTTTGGGTAGTCTGATGTTTGTGATGATACTAGTTTTGCTGGTTGGGGTTGTATTCGTCTTGGGCAATTTTGGTAAATTCTTTGGTGGGAGCCAGAGAGATCATCGGGTCAAGGGAGAAGTTGTAGATGTCGCAGATCAATTCGTAGACTTAATAAGCCAAAAAGAAAATGAGAAAGCAAGAGAAATGCTATCCGAGCAAGCGGGCAAAGCAATGCCCAATCAAACATTGTTTGATGCAAGGATCAGTGCTGTCCCTGTAGATTGGGAATTTATCAATAGTACAGAGTTGAATGATCATGCAAGTATAGTCGGTCAGGCCAAGTTTGAAGGAGACCAATCTGGTGAGATGGTGATAACTCTATCAAAGGTCAATGATAAGTGGCTGGTTGAGAACTTTGCAATTACGCTAAAATAGCTCAACGAATATAGCATTAGAGCCTTACCGAGATTCATCCGAAAGATGGATCCCCCGTAAGCTCTTCGAGCTTCGGAGGATGACGATACAAGGGAGGGTCGGAGGATGACAATAAAGAGCCTCCGGACAATCGGAGGATGACAAGACGGGGGAGGATTGCGGAGGATGACAAAAAGAAGGGTCGGGTTCCAAAGGTGGCAGAAGAAGGTTAGAGAAGGCTTGGATGGTGGTAAGAAATGGGTGAGGCCTTTGGAGGGATAAAAATAATAAGGTAGAGAGGGGCATTATTTTGGTCATAGGATAGGTTTGCTATATGATATAGGTAATGGCTTATATTATTTCCAAGTCTGATTATATGCTCTGGCTCAAACATCCAGCTTGGCTCTGGCTCAAGAAGCATCGTCCTAAATCATTACCACCAATTGACCAAAATACCCAAGCCCTATTTGATGCAGGGCATCTTTTTGAGGAATATGCAGAAGAACTATTTGATAATCCGATTAAGCTAGGGTTCAATTCCTATCATGAATATTTAAGTTTACCTGATCGGACTAAGTTGGCATTGGAGAATCCAGATAAGGTGATTTTGCAAGGAAGGATTGAAGTAGAACAATTGACTTGTATTTTTGATGTATTGGAGCCAAACAATTTCGGTCAATATAATCTCTATGAGATCAAGTCGAGTACTCAACCCAAGCAAGAACACTATCAAGATCTGGCTTTTCAGAAACAAGTTCTTGAGAGTAAGGGGATAATGATTGATAAGATTTTTATCATTCATCTCAACAGTTTTTTTGTCAGGAAGCGAGAAAAGATTGATCCTAAGAAGTTAACCAAGGTCGTCGAAGTTACAGATCAGGTAGCTAAGCTTGGCCAGTCTACCATTGACAATATCCAATTGGCCAGACAAACGATTAATATATCAGAGGCTCCGAGTTTGTCACCCGCCAATGCTAGCAAGCAAGGGCTAAGGGACTGGTTGGATATTTATAAATATCTCAATCCAGATCTATCAGAGGATAGTATCTACAATTTGTATGGTATTAGTTTGGAGCAGATACAGTCAGCTGAAAGTTCGGGCGTGACTAAGATTAAAGATCTTGATCCATCTAAACTGATTCGATCTAAACAACGACAACAATATCAAGCTAGCCAACAGGTTGATCCGGTGATTAATCTTGATAAGATCAAAGATTTTTTGGAGCAAATAGTTTTTCCGCTTTATTTCTTGGATTATGAGACTATGGGCTCAATCATCCCTATTCTGAATGGCACTAAACCTTATCAACAGATACCCTTCCAGTATTCGTTAGATGTTTTAGAATCAAAATCAAGCGAATTCAAGCATTATCACTACCTACATACCGAGAATACCAATCCTAGCAGTGAGCTGAGTCAATCACTGCTGTCAGAGATTGGGTCAAGTGGGACAATTCTTGCTTGGAATATGGGCTTTGAGCAAAAGTGCAATCAGACCTTGGCCAAACTTAGTCCAGATCACGAGCTAGATTTATTGAATCTAAACCCTAGATTTATTGATCTGATGCAACCATTTATGGAGGGTTGGTACATTGATAAAAGGTTTATGGGCAGTGCTTCGATCAAAAAGGTTTTGCCAGTTATTGTACCAGATCTCTCTTATCAGGAGCTTGAGATTAATCAAGGAGCTAGTGCCCAGAGAGTTTGGATGGAGACGGTACTTGAAGAAAAACATCAGGAAAAGCGAGAAGAGATATTTTCAGATCTAATCAAATATTGTAATCTTGATACATTTGCAATGGTTGAAATCTATCGATTTTTGGTTGATCTTGTAAAGGCTGAGAACAATACTAAGCTCAATCAAGACACGAAACCAGCCAGAAGTAGGTCTGCTACTATTCAAGGTAGTTTATTTTGAGCTTATCCTGATGAGTTTAGATTTTACCAAGGTAGACTCAGTTCAGAATATGGAGTTGATGATCAAAAGATGTATTATCCAATCACCTATTGACCCTGGCCAATATCAGATAAAGTACAGAAGATTTATTTTGATGTCAGATTTGTATCAAGATTTTCTTGCTCGGCTCAAGCAGAGATTGATTGAGCTAGACTACGGCAATCTCAGGGATAGGACTAGAAAGGTAGAGGTTTTGAGCTGCCAAGAAGCACTTAATCAGATAGATCACAAGGTCAAATCGAGCATTGATCAGGGAGCTAAAATTTTAATGGGGGGTCAAAGGATGATTGGATTTGATCAATATTATCTACCGACAATTCTATATGATGTTACTTCTGAGATGACTTGCTGGGATCAGGAGATTCTAGGTCCTGTGATGGTGGTAGCTAAAGGCTCTCTCTGATCCAATCAAGTAGCTTGAGATTATTCTTGTCGATCAGACTAGCTGTCAGGTTGGGTATTTTGTAGCTGTGGTTTTCAATTACGATTTGTTCTATTGCACCAAATCTATTACTTACAGAAAGCATCTCAAGTTTGATTTCTGGTTTATATTGAATCGAATCATTTATGTAATAGTAAGATTGTACGGTATATTTTTGGGCAGAAGCAATTAAGTCTTGCTCGAGTAGGAGCTTGATAATCTGGTTTGCTTGATTGTCATCACCACAAAGTAGGCGGATTAGGATAGGCTGCATAGGTGTATTATATCAGCAACATGCTTAATAAAAAAATTTCTGTTATAATTAATTCAATGGAAGGGGTAAATACTGAGATTAGCAATGTTCCATTGGAGCCACCTGTAAATCGACATGGATTTTTATTACCTGCTGTCATGAAAGAAGAGTACATCTTTGAGCATAGGCGTACCCGGTGTATTATGTGTATTGATGGATGTAGGCTTAATAGGCATCATCTGTATTGGCCAGAATTTAAAAAAAGAATAATAAGAAAACTTTGGTTGTTCGGGGAGAAACTATTCAAATTCCAGATTATAGAGGAGATGCATTGTATGGGTCTTTGAGGAGAGAGATGGATAATATAGTGACTGTTTGCGTACCCTGGCATAATAGTCTTCATAAATTTCAGCAACCACCAACCGAATTACCAGATAGGGACTCAATACGTACATTTCTTGAGCAGGCTCATTTTTTTAGAGAGGTAGAATCTAGATGTCGTATTTTAGATAGAACACCAGTGAGCCAGCGTGGGGTAATTAATGATGAAACTAAGGCTAAACTTAATCAAGAGTCTGATCTTATCACAGGTCTATTGGAAGATTTTCCAAATAATAATGAGATAGTAATCCCCCGGGAAGGCTATTGGTGTTCCAGGGTTGATGACGAAAAAGCTCCAGAGGTCTTTAATCCTGATAATTTACGAAATATGTTGTATGCAAGAGTTGATTCGACCAGTAGACTTATCAATATTTAGATAAAATATACGATCTTTAAGATAGATCTTTGTCCAGTAAAAATCTAGTATGATCTAATCCCCGAATTAATAGAAGATTGCAGCAGAGGGGATGACGTCTCTACGTCATATTCCAAAATCCCGCCAGGATTTATGGGATATTCGGTATTTTGCATCAAAAGACTATCCAGATGTTAGTAGAAGGGGATGACAAGACAAGAGGGTTGGAGGATGATGAAGAAAGAGCCCTTGATGCACAAAGCAGGACAAGATAAGTATGGCGTCTGGAGGTTAGGGCAGGAATACGTCATGGTAGGCTCCTTTCCTAATTATTTAATAGTAACTACAGTTTAGGACGCCTACCATTTATGTTGCAAAGGTGGTGGATGATTACGTAGGTATTGCAATATCTTATATAATATGATATTGTAAATACTGTGAAAGACAATCCAGAAAATGTAGAAAAAGATAACTGGTTAGATCAAAAGAGAGGTTATTTAAAAGCAAAAAATGAAGCTACACCTCATCTATTGCCTGAGGCAAGGTTATCTCAGGGATTTGGATCATTTTTATCACGCTTAGCTAGGGCTGGCCTAGAATCATTTTGTTATACAGCTGGAACAATTGGGCAAGAGTTTGATCAGATGAAGCCTATGGGGGTAGATCTCACAGAACCATCTCTGATGCTTTTATATATGGCAGAATCTATAGAAAGGCAACGTCAGATGGACCGTTTAGCAAGACATTATCCATATTTATATTCTTGGATGAAGCGAAAAGAAAAAGATGAAGGCATTGGAAAGCAGTTAGGCAGTCAAGTGAAATCTACAGGGACTTATAATGGATTATTGAATATCAAAAATGATAACCAAAAAGCATTAAGGGCTTTAGAACCAATTGCCTATGAGGAGCTTACAAAGCTACGAATTGGGCGGGGTTATTCATTGCTAGCACTGCCTACCGATAATATTGGTCAAGAATCTTTAGCCATACGTATCGGTGCTAAAATAGATTATATATTGGCAGTAATGGCACAAATGAAAGTAATACCTAGTTTTGAAAGATTGGTTTCTAGTTTTGGGTTAACCCATGATGCAGTTACGAGAATTTTAGAAGAATATGAGAATCATAATCCAAAAACTGGGAATTTTTACCTTCAGGATGCAATACGTAGGTGGGGTCAGTTGAGAGAAGGTGGCCCAACCATCAGTCCTGACAGGTTAGTACTCTATCCACCAGAAAGACGTATTAATTCCTAAGACTTATAGCCACTGATACTAGTTTACTGGTATCATATAGATATGAAAAACATAAGCTTCATCTCCTGGTGGTATGGACCGGGTTGGGAACAGTTGATCAAATATTGGCTTGGTAAGCTCCAATATTATCGTCAAGTATTTTCTTTGACATTGATTCTGCGCTCACTCTTCTCTCCATGGAAGCAAATGCGGGGTAGGGCGCGCAAAGGTATCCAGGGATTTTTCTATCAAGCTTTGGATAGCTTTATTTCAAGGTTTGTCGGATTGATGCTTAGGCTAGGATTATTGATATTCTCAGGGATTTGGTTCTTGATTCTGGGTATAGTGATGACCATTAGTATAATTAGTTGGCCAATTTTGATTATCTTGCTACCAACCAGTATCTATTTTTATCTGAAACGGTATAAGCCTTATTTAGATAATAAGCCCCTAACTCATCAACAGTGGGGTCGATTGGATCTATCTTTGACTAGAAGTCTAGCTAAAAAAATTGGCGAAGATACCCCAATCAAACAGATTTGGCAGGTTGTTGATAGTAAAGAATATATTGCAGACATTGGGTTTTTTCTTTGGCGCTTATCAACTCCTCCCCAGATAATTGATCAAGTGTTGGACAATTATCCAATCGACCGAGATCAAGTATTCAAGACAGCCATTAGCTTAAGTCAACAATTTGATCAAGCTAGAATCCAGCCAATCACCTTGCTAGCAAGTATTTTTTACTCTAGCCCAGCACTCAAAGCATATCTAGAAAATCTCAGTTTAAATGAGGATGATATCCGCTCAATACTAGCTTGGCGTTTTAGACTAAATAAACGCCGAGAGGACTTCAAACAAAAAGTAGCATTTGGAGGTATCGCTAGAGACTGGAGTAGCGGATATACGCCACTTTTGGATCGTTATAGTCATAATATTAGCTCAATGGTGATGAATTATCGTGGGCATTATTCTGTGTTAGGTAGAGAAGATACTATCAAACAAATAGTTGAAATCCTGGCCAAGCCTAGCCGCTCTAGTGTGACTTTGGTCGGACAGAGTGGAGTTGGTAAGACTAGTATTGTCTATGGTGTAGCGCAGAAGCTGTTAATGGGCGAGAGTGAAAAACTCAAATATTATCAGATCAGTGAGCTAGATGCTACAACTATTTTGGGGGCTGTTGATCAGTTTGGTGCTTCTGGGATAGAGCAAATGATTGAAGCCTTGGCTGTAGAGGCAATTAAGTCCAAAAATACTATTTTGTTCCTTGATAATGCCCAGTTGTTTTTGCAGGCTGGTGTGGGGAGTGTTGATTTGAGCAACCTACTTTTGACAATCTTAGAAAAAAGTTCCCTAAAACTTATCATGACTATTGGGAGCACAGATTGGCAAAGGTTGCAAGCTGCCAAACCAAACCTAACTGGATTAATGAATCCCTTACAGATAGAACCTACAGACAGAGATACGACTATGCGGGTACTTGAAGATATCACTATTGCCCATGAGAATAGAGAGGGTGCGATAGTGACCTACCCTGCACTAAAGGAGGTCTATCATTTATCAGACCAGTTTATTACTACCAAGGCTTTTCCCGCCAAGGCGGTAGACTTACTAGACCAAAGTTTTGCGTTTAGTCAGGATAATGCTGGGATCAAGCTAGTAACTGATCAAGTGATTGCTAAGACTCTAGAAGCAAAGACCAATATCAAAGTCACTCGGGCTAACCAAGTAGAGTCAAAAGAGTTATTAAATCTAGAGAATAAAATCCACCAGCGAATGATCAATCAGAGCCGAGCTGTCAAGGTGGTATCCAATGCTTTACGTCGGGCGAGAGCGGGGGTTCGTAATTCTTCTAGGCCAGTAGGAAGCTTTTTGTTTCTAGGTCCCACGGGGGTAGGTAAGACAGAGCTTGCAAAATCGCTGGCAGATGTTTACTTTGGAGGTGAGGATAATATGATCAGAGTGGATATGAGTGAGTATCAGAGAGTAGAAGATATCGCCAGACTTCTTGGATCGGTTAGTGAGTCTGGGAGCTTTTTGACAGCTATCAAGGAGAATCCGTTTTCGGTAGTATTGTTCGATGAGATCGAGAAGGCTCATCCAGATTTGCTCAACTTGATGCTACAGTTGCTGGATGAAGGTAATCTGACAGATCTAAATGGTTTGAAGGTTAGTTTTCGGGAGGCAATTGTCATCTTGACGTCAAATGCTGGTGCAGATGAAATCAGAGCAAGGATTCAGGCAGGTCAAAACTTGGAAGATTTTGAATCAGAATTAGTAGACAGATTGATAGCTAGTGGTATCTTTAGGCCAGAGTTTTTGAATCGTTTTGATGAGATAGTCTTGTTTAGACCTTTGAACATTGAAGAGATTGTTCAGGTCGGTAAAATCATGCTTCGTTCAATCAATGCAGGTCTTGCCAATCAAAATATTTTTGTTGAATTGACGGACAACGCTTGGAGTTATGTTGCCCAGAGAGGTTATGATCCGAGACTAGGCTCTAGGCCAATGCGTCGAGCCTTACAACGCTACGTCCAAGATCTGGTGGCTCAAAAAATTCTGTCAGGACAGGCTCAGGCAGGTGCAAGGATTTCTCTGGATTATGCGGATCTTATAGCCATCGATTCCTGATAAATATTGCCACGCAACCCAGGGTAATGATTACCTGGATGGCAATTACCATCAAGAAAGCATCAGGCCTGTGTGATAATGGCAGATCAACATTCATCCCATACATACTACTCAGGATGGTTGGAATTGTCAGAATGATACTGATTGATGTGAAGAATTTGAATAGCCTGTTTAGGTTGTTGGTATTGATTGTCGAATATGCTTCACGGATATTGACAATTGTTCTTTGGCTGGCACGGCAAATCTCGATCAGCTGTAAGTTCTCTAGATAGATATCCTCGAGTTCATCTTCTTCAACTTCTATTACAGGGGCAATTTTTTTGTTTCCTAGTTTACTTAAGAGCGTATTGGTCGGAGTTAATGCAGCTAGGAAGTCACTGAGTTGGTCTTCAAATCTGACCAGCTCAATAAAGGTTTTGTTGCTGATATCATGAGCGGCTGCTAGGTTGCGTTTTGCCTCATTGATCCTTTTGTTGATCTTGAGCATCGTTTTTTCATAGCTGTTGTTGATCAGATCTAAAAAGCTCCAAACGGTGTCGAGGTGGGTTTCATTCTTGTTTTGCTCAAGGGCTTCTCTAATCATCCCTCTAGCACCATCATTGGCAATAAATATCAAGAGATCTTTGCGGTAGACTATTAGCACTAGGTTTGTCGATATGACCTCCTCATCTGTGGTTGCATACCTGACGAAGAGGTAGAGAGTACCATTGTCGAGATCAAGTCTAGGCACTTCAAACGTATCCAGGGCATCAGTCAGAATATCAATATCGAGCTTATAACGCTTGGATATATTTCTCAGTTCTTCATTGGAGGGCTTTAAGAGGTAGAGAACAGAGCCATCTCTTTTCCGAGTAGCACTAGTGATCTTGCCCTTGGCATTTTTATAGTAATACTTGATCATATCACTTTACTCCAGTCTTTTAGTTGCCAATAGTTTGATTATATAGTAATCTCAACCCAATACCAAACACAAAAGTAATCATCATGATCGAAGTTTAGCAATATGCAACTAAAACTATAGCCAGAAAATGGTGGAAGATCTTACAGATTACGATATACCCAGCTTGTATGGATCAATTAATAATCAATTTAAGCTTAGTGGTAGAGGATGGCATTGTCATCAAAACCCTCTAAGTATTTTTTGAGAGGAGGGAATAGTGGTGAAGGTAGATTGTTTATATCAAACCACTGCCATTCTGAAGTCTCTCCAGGAGAGGCATTTTGGGGTTCTCCCGATTCCCAGTCAGCGACAAAGGTAATATCGACATAGTGTTTTGGCATCAAGTCGATAAAATTATATAGACCATGCAATCTTAAGTTTTTGACCTTTAAGTCATTTCCGGCTTCTTCAGCAAGCTCTCTAAGGACGGCCCCCTCTAAGGATTCTCCATTTTCAAGATGACCGCCGCCGCTTCCCCAATAGCCTTGACCAAAAGATTCTACTCTCTGGTGGAGCATTACCTCCCTAGTGTCATTATTGAGCCTGATGACAATAATACCAACACCTATCTTGGGTCTCAATCCTGACATGGTTGCATTATATCACAAGCTAGAGTCTAGGTGGGTAACTCAGGTAACTTATTGTTATCTTGTAACCATTTTATAATTCTTTGAGCAATATCATGCATGCCCAGGTAGGAAGTATTATATCTTTGACCAGGAGGAGCTAGGCTCATGGCAAATTCTGTATGACTGCCATTTGGTTCGTCTGAAAAAAGCTCTTCCTTTTCTCCTTCTAGAAACTCATCTATAGTATCAAGATTATCCTTTCCACTTTGTCTAGCCTTAGCGCGAGCATATCTTGCAGGAGCAGGACAAAACAGTGCCACTATCACCCCCCTAGTCTCAAATACCTTCTCGGCTTCATCTGCATTTCGCAACCCATCAACTATTACAATTGGTGTATTCTGGTATAGTTCTGTGATTATACCAGGATTATCCGTAGGTCGTAGTTCTTGAGATCTATCACCATAATCTTCACGGGTAGGATTAGTGATACCAGTCTCATTTAGGGATTCTCTCAGGTAGTCTGAAAAACGAAAAATCGAGATATAGCCAACGGGGTAGCCTAGCTCGGTTAACTCCTTTTTCAGATACCCAATCAGAGTAGTCTTACCAGATCCAGGTAAACCAGTTATGGCCAACACTAGCCTTTCTGATTCTGGAGGTAACTCTTTTTTCTCGTAATGCTGGGGTGTAGTCTCTGTCATTATATAGATTCCCTAATATGAATATGCAGTCCTTTGTTTAGTCAAGTATTATATCTGCTATAATACCATTATGAGTATTTTTAGTAAAATACTAGCTGGGGAGATTCCAGCTGAAATTGTCTATCAAGATCAGGATTTCTTTGCCATTCTCGACATCTTTCCTAGTGCTCCTGGGCATTTACTCTTGATGCCAGTCAAGCAGTATCCAAACTATCTTGAGATGCCAGAGCGGGATTATACTGAGATCATGCTGTTAGCAAGGAATATGGCAAAGTTGCTCAAGCAGGTTTATCAGGCAGATTTTGTAATCTTGAAGATTATCGGTACTGATATTATGGATCATTTACATATTCATCTGATACCGATTCACAAGGGTCAGAGGCAATTAGACCAAGATAAGCCAGTAGCTCTTGAGGACCTGAAGCCAGAGGCCGACAAGATTCGTAATGCCTTTAGTGATCTGATAGTTAGCTAATGTGGGTCATCATAATCCTCGCTTTGATCCAGGCAATCTCTGAATTTCTTCCTATATCATCATCCGGACATCTTGCCCTCTTCGGTAGCTTACTTGATAAATCCAACCCCTATCTTGATGCTAGTCTACATCTAGGTACAGCATTAGCCCTCCTGGTATTTTTGCGCCGAGAAGTGATGGAGGCATTGAGGGATTTTCGCAAGCTTGCTAGCTTGGTGCTAGCAACAGTGCCCGTACTTGGAATTGCCTATATATTGAGAGATCAGATAGAATGGTTACATCAAGACCAGAGAGTACTGTGGGTGGTGTTGACTGGATTAACCTTTGGCACATTATTGCTATGGTTAGCAGATCATAGAGGAGCAGTTAGACAGATTCAACTTGCCTGGCCTACTTTTTGGCAGGCTTGCCTGATAGGACTTGGCCAGATTGCCTCGCTTTGGCCAGGAGTATCAAGATCCGGGTCTAGTACAGCTACATCAGTATTAGCTGGCCTGGATTTGGTCAGTAGTGCCAAGTTTAGCTTCTTGACTGCCATACCAATTACTTTGATTGTGGGAGGGTACTCATTGGTTGATCTAGGCTCTAGTCAAAATCAGTATTCCTACCCGCAACTCTTGCTTGGTGTCGGCATTACTGCGGTTAGTGGCTATTTTATACTAAGTTTTTTAGTTAAATATTTGGCTCGACACAATCTCAAGGTTTTTATTTATTATCGATTATTCCTGATCTTTGCTCTGAGCTTAATCATTGTGTTAGGATAAGGGTATGAGCAATAATATCAAATGGATTGTTACTTTAATAATTGTCGGGGTAGTTGCTACGGCGGTAATATTTGTTTGGAATAACAAGGATACAGGGAGTGAGCCTGACAATAGTTTGGTCGGGGTTAATGGTAGCCAGTCAGAGTCTGAAGAGGATCAAGATCAGATTCAGGAGGCAGGCGATAACCAGTCAGATAGTATAGACCAACAGACTACTAGCCAGGATAATGGTAGTCAGGCAGAATCAGGTTATATTGATTATGATCCAGCCCAGTTAGCTAGAGCTGATAATGGAGATGTGATTTTGTTCTTTCATGCAAGTTGGTGTCCGACTTGTAAGATTCTCGATCAGAGTTTGACTAATACTGATTTCTTGTCGACTGGGATTACGGTGATGAAGCTGGACTATGATACACAGACAGAGCTCAAGAATCGCTATGGTGTGACCAGCCAACATACTTTAGTCCAGGTAGATAGTCAGGGCAATCTTATCAAATCTTGGAGAGGTAGTTATAATCTCAGCCAGATCGAACAAGAGCTAAATAGCTAGTCAGTGATTCTACTGATCAGTTCATTCATAGCAGGGATTTTGACTGTATTTGCTCCTTGCATCTTGCCAATCTTACCAGTAGTATTGACACGGAGCTTAGATGGACAAGTTAGCAAGATAAGGACTTGGAGAATTCTTGGTTCTTTATCTGTGTCGATTCTTATTTTTACCTTGCTCTTGCGTGGGGCTAGTCGTTTGATACCAGTTACAGACCAAAGGTTGGCTCTGGTATCTGGATTAATCATTATTGGCTTTGGTGTTCAGAGTTTATTCCCTAAATTTTGGGCGACTATTAGTCAGAGATTAGGCATTACTAAAGCCTCAAATCAATTAAGTGGTAAAGGCTTAAGACAAGATAATTGGTGGGGTGATATACTGATAGGTGCCAGTCTAGGCCCAATATTCACTAGCTGTTCACCTACTTATACAATTCTAGTGGCTACAGTTTTACCCGAAAGTTGGCTGAAGGGACTAAGTTATATCTTAATCTACCTGTTTGGACTAGTTTTGATATTGAGCTTACTAGTTAAGTTTGGCCAGAAGTTCGTGACCAAAGTAGACAATCTTTCTGGAGAGAGGTCTAGGTTTAGGCGAGGAGTGGCTCTGATATTTATTCTACTCGGAATAGCAATAGCTACTGGCTGGATCAAGGAATTGGAGATTTGGCTAATTGATAACAACCCCTTAATAGAGTGGATTACTAGCTTTGAGATTAACTTAACAAGCTAAGTGGTTTGCTTAAAATGGGTGTATCCGATCAATGATCAAGCCTCAAGTATTTTACCAGGTATTCTGAGAAAATTATTAGTGAGCTCGATAGAGAGTCTGAATATCTACTGACGTCAAGAGAAAGGGTAGGATTTATCGAAAGACAGCCGAGAAGGTTATCTAAATATTTTGCGACATCGAGGATCAATAGACTTGATAGGGTTAAGGAGTTCATAAAAAAGGTAACCCTCCCCGGACAAAAAAATGCCCGGGGAGGGTTAAAGTGTGTGGCTCCCCTACAGGGGGGGTTAGGGTGGTAGAGGGGAGCCACACTGCCTCAACTATTCTGAGGCAAGGGTAATGCCATGTTCCCACGAGCACGGCATTACCCTTGATAACTAATACTACTATTGATTTATCAAAAACGCAAGCATAAGCGAATACATTATTTATCTATATTAGTCAGGCAATCGAATCGAACAATACAGCTGCTGCAATAATGGTAGATAGAAGCTTATTAATGCCGAAAGATTTGTTCGCTAGATTAAGCACATTGGGAGTACTGCAGTATATTGTAATTTCGCTGAATAATATATTCAAATTGTGATAAAAACAATTTATTAGGGTTGGGTAGGTTAGTGAGCAAGAATGAATAATTGATAATCCAATGTCCTTGGGTGCAAATATATACTTTATAATGACTACAAATACTACCGAAAGATTACAATCAATAATCTTGTAATATTAACAACATCAATCCAATACTATATCTAATTGGTAGAGCTAGAACTAGCTGAAGACGACTATACAAATATCAAGAGCCAGGTTACTAGGTAGGCTTTGGGTTAGTAAATGCTGAATCTCCGGTCTTGCCCTTCGGACAACCCGAAGATGACGGAGTTGGGAGGGTATTTAAGAGACGATGGGAGGTAGTCATCTGAATGGATCTCAATTAGCATTGGTGCTATATTCTGAGCTTAAGCAGTATTGAATTATTTGGTACTCTATAATCAAACATAAATTATATCCAGAAAATATTCATAGAGAAAAAACATACATTTATGATTATCGCTACTGGGTTGGTATTTTCACATAAGCCTCATTCTTTGGAGTGTTATCTTTGTCCAGATTTGAAGAATATTGCATATTGCCAAAGCAAGTATCTGTTTGGTTTTTGGTATATTCCTAAGCAATAATGTCTAATGTTTTATTTGATGCCGGATATTGACGGGGCATTACTAAGCCAACTCGTGAGTTCGGGAAGCTGTGCAGAGAATAGAATGCTGTGGTACAAAATATTTATACATAAAAGCCGAATGACTATAGTCTGATCTGGCAATACTAACGAATAAACATTTTACACTAGAGATCATTATCAAGTATGTGACCTATAAGGTATCCATGATGAATAAATTTTTAGATCTAAAACCTCGGTTCGCATTATTGATACCTCTATGTTACAATTTGATCAATGATTAGTATAGGTTTATTTCGTAAATATATAATAAATTTTTATTTTATTACTGGGCTGATGTTAATTTTCTGGTGGATACTGGGTCGTAACGTTGGATTGATTAGTTGGTTGGTGATTTCGGCAATATTTTCTCTAGCCTTAGAGCCAATGGTTAATTACCTAGAAAACAAGGGTTGGAAAAGGGGTTTAGCTACTTTTGCAGGGATGACTCTTGGTATCGGCCTATTGATGCTGGTCGTTATTGGGGTGATTCCAATCTTGATTAGCCAAACAAGAAATCTGGTTGATAGGTTGCCTAATGCCATTATTGATTTACAAAATTTTCTCGATCAACATTTTGGTTACAACCTAGATCTTAATCAATTAGTTACTGAAGCAGAAGGATTAAATATTAACCTGCGAAGCTATGCTGGAAGCTTGACTACAAGTGCCGTTGGACTATTGGCGCAAGCCCTAAGCTCTATTTTTCAATTCTTGACTATTTATATGTTTACTTTTTATTTAACAGCCGAAGCCCCCAAGCTCAGGAGATTTATTTTTAAGTTTTTGCCAAAATCCAAACAAGGTACCCTATTAGAAATCTGGGAGATTGCAATTGATAAAACAGGAGGATATTTTTATTCTAGAATCATTCTAGGGCTAATTTCGGCAATCTCAGCATCAACTGTTTTCATGATATCTGGGTTAGATTTTGCTGTACCGTTAGCTATTTGGCTTGGGTTTATATCACAATTTATTCCTAGTATTGGTACTTACTTGGCAGCAATATTGCCAATAATAGTTGCAATATTATCTGGTAATCCATTTACGATGTTGGTAGTGATTATTTATATAGTATTGTATCAACAATTGGAAAATTACTTCATCTCTCCAAAGATTACTGCCAAAACTATGGAGTTGCACCCAATGGTAGCTTTCATATCTGCTATTGTTGGCAACTCCATTGCTGGTCCGATGGGTGCCTTCTTGGCTTTGCCAGTTGCAGGTGTGATCCAAGAATCAATTAGTCAATACTATGAGGAACATTACCTGGAAAAGGGTACAAACAAGGCTTGACTCTGGTGAATCTCAAGGGGCGACCAGCCAAGATCAGGGCTTCTGGAAATTTGACTGATAGTTCCTCAAAGTCCAGCCATATCAAGCGTGTGTTGAAAATACTATTGGCAATGTTGTTGGTTTTGCTCATTTCAGCTATGTTGCTTGATTGGTACTATAAACAACAGAATAATGATCAACCTAGAGAGCTTGGGGTGAGCTTCTCGATCAAGGCTAGTCAAGGTTTTGGATTAAATTGGCAAGAGAATTATCTGGCATTATTGGAAGACTTAGGATTTAGGGATTTACGATTGATGAGCTACTGGGATCTAATAGAGAAAAGTCCGGGGGAGTATGATTTTGCTGATTTGGATTGGCAATTCGAACAAGCTGAGAGGTTCGGAGCTAAGATTGATCTTGCTATTGGCCTGAGGCAGCCTCGTTGGCCAGAGTGTCATCAACCCGATTGGGTCAGTGGCTTGGATTATGGGCAAAGAGACCAGAAGCTTAATCAGTTTATTTCCGAAGTGGTCGAGCGCTATCGGACTAGTACTGCCCTTAGTGCTTACCAACTCGAGAATGAATACAGCAATAAGCATTTTGGCGATTGTGACTACGATCGAAGCAACTCTAGACTTCAGGCCGAGTACGATCTGGTAAGATCAATCGATCCTGATCACCCGGTCAGAATCAATGTCAGCAATCAGAGTGGTATCCCTCTAAGAAAACCATTAGGAGATCAGATTGGATTTTCTATATACTTTCAAGCGCATTTCGATCTATTAGGTAGAGATAATAGCTGGAGATTTATTTTGCCAAGTTATTGGCATACAGTTAGAGCGGGACTAGTCAAATTATTAGACAAGCGAGATGTCTTCGTACATGAATTTCAGCTCGAGCCTTGGGGGGACAAGCCGATAGCTGAGATGTCGATTGAGGAACAGTTGGGATATATTGATTCAGAAGAGGTAGAGGGTAGACTTCGGTACTTAGAAAAGACTGGGATCCGGGAATACTACCTATGGGGTGGGGAGTGGTGGTATTATCTCAAGACTAGAGGGGAATATTCAATCTGGGAAGCAGTAAGTAATATTTTGATATAAAGGCAAAGTGAGGTATTAATATATAGTATGGAAACGAATTCAGAGACTTTAAACACTAGCGAAATAAACGAGCAGGATCCGCAGGATCCAAGGGGTGAACTAGACAAGCTTGATCAAATACTGGAAGATGGTTGGCCAGCTTCAAAAAATGATGAAAGACAATCTTGTCTCAACAGTATCTTTGAAGGTCGGATCTTAAGGGAAATGCGTGACGCATTACTTGAAGTTATTTACCGACAAGAATATTATCAAATTTTACTATTGGTAGCAGACAACGAGAAAGGCATATCTAATACTGGGTCTCGTTCAGAAAAAAGAGGGGATGATCAATTATGGGCCAGATATTGTAGGCACGTTACTAGAACACGTCAAGAATTTGAGTCATATATCGAAGCAGTATTAGCAAATATTTTTAGTATTTTTTGGGACCGGGGCACTCAAGAGGCTTATCAAGAACAAATTAGCCGGATTACTAAGATTGTAGGAGATAACGAACTCGAGTATATTATTAGTAAGATTAATGGAGTTTACGATGCGATTGAATATCTAGATGAAGAAGATAATACATTGGACACTCTGATTGGGCGGATCTTTTTTGACTCAAGTGGTAAGGTTGTAACATCTAGGGAACTGCTTGATTTATACGACCGTTATATCGAGGAATCTAACGATCAATTATCTTCTCCTTACCCAAGGAATTTGCTTGCAATGGGTTTTCATCAAGTATTGGTTGGTAGTGATTCTGATCAGGATAAGACTCGATCTACAGAATTGACAGGGTTAGCATTGGAGTTAGTCATCCGAGATCAGATAGGAGAATGCTTACAGTCTATTAGTAACCTAGATCCTGTTACTAAAATTGGTCTAGGAGTGTCTGAGCTGACTCCTGAAGATATTAGGTCAAGGCTACTAAGGGAGCAGGAAAGTTGGTTGACAAAACCAGTTCTTGATAATAAAGTCAGTAAAGTCTTAGAGGCTGTATTTAGCGTAGAGTCCCCGTTTGCAAGGGCTAGCACGATACAGGCAGTAGATTGGGCTAGTAAAATAGGTAGGATTATTGATTGCTACAAAGATTTCAATAGAGCCACGCTGGATAGACTGATATCGAATCAGCAAAAAGGGTACAAAAGAAAGCGGGTAGGGAGAAAGCCGCTACAGAAAGATGATCGCAGGGGATACGAATCTGTACTAGATAATACGTATAGGATTAGCGTAGGTGGCACTGAACTTACTACAGAAGAGGATAGCAGTACACATTTCCCTTCGGGGGTTATCGAGAGTGTAAAGGCTTGGATAGGTGATCATATTAATTCCAAGGATGAGGGGGAGATTAATAACTTGACAGGCGGATTACTCGATTGGGCTATGGAAGCTATGAGGTCGTCTTGTGGAGAAAATCTTAGAAATATTAAAAAACTACGTGATTATGATGATACCTATCGACTAAGGATTGGCAACTATAGGCTATTCTTTACCTTTGAAAAAAGTCGTAATGGTATCGCCCCCCGTATTGTCTTCACTAGAATTGCCAGAAAAGACGATACGACATATAATTGATGATAATGGTAGTAAAACACAAGGTAGAAGTCAAAGAACTAGATAATGGGCTTAAGTTAATGCTAATTGATGTTAAGGGGGCGGTGACTTTCAAGCTAGAGATCATCAATCGAGGAGGGTATCGGATCGCTAAGTCTGATCAATTTGAGCTACCCCATCTACTGGAACATTTGGCATTTGATGGCAACAAAAAGTATCCAGATAAAGAAAAGTATATGTTTGAGATTGAGAAACGGGGGGTTTATCAAAATGCTACCACTGCGACCAATCTGATCAAGTATTATTATGATGGAGTATGTAGCGAGACCGAGGATATTATTGATTTGGCTTTGGCTCAATACTGTCATCCGCTATTTAGACAGGATGATATCAACAACGAGATGGAAGTGATAGATAATGAACTATCAAGATACCTGGAAGATGACATTTATCGAGCGGGGTATCTCAATTTGCAACTATCGAGTCCTTTTAAGTGGCCAGATCTCAAGACTAGAGTTAGCCAGATGAGAGAGATATCTAGAGAAGATATCCTGGAGTATTATTACAAGACTCATACTTCTGCCAATACGATGATTATTCTTGCTGGGGATTTGTCTGTTATCGATCTTGAAAGCAAGCTCAGCCAGATCAGTAAAACTTTTGAAGATGCTGGGTTGACTGGACGGTCATTGCTTAGTCTAGGGCAGACATATAGTACCAATCAGGATCAGGCGATAGTCAATCATCTCAAGTCAGTTCGTCAACAGCAGGCCAATTTTGAATTGGATTATCTACTGCGAGATTACAACTTGGACGATCGTTATCCCATGAATTTCTTCAATATTATTTATAATGGCGGATTTGCCTCTAGGTTATTTGAAAAAGCAAGGAGTGCAGGTCTAAGCTACGGTCCATCTAGTGGCTATACTCAGACTTTGGATTATGCCAGCTTTAATTTGTCAGATGAGACGATTGCGGGGAAGTTGCCAGATCTTTATAAGCTAATGCTCTCAGAGCTGGATAGGCTACTAAATGGAGAGATCAACAAGTATGAATTTGCGAGGGCTAAGGGATTTATTTTGGGCAGTTTGCAGAGAAGTTTTCAATTACCAGAAGATCTAGCCAGATTTTATCGAGAAGACTTTGTCTATGGTAGAGAGCTTAGGAGTCCAGATCAAGTAATCGATATTTATCGAGATTTTGATATGGATAGTATCCTAGCTACTGCCAAGTGCTACATCCAGCCTGCCAATAGCATCCTGACAGTGGTGGATAGCCAGCAAGAAATTGACTCCGTATTTTCTAAGAGATAACGGGCAAAGCATATCAAGAGATTAGCGATATAGTACTAGATTTGAATATAGAAGGCGTAGTGTTTGATGGGGAGTCCCAGCTGTCGGTTTCAGATTTTGATACTGATGATACGAATATAGAAAACAACGATTCTGAAACTACACCATCAATCCCTATTTAAACTATAGGCTTGAAATCAAACTCTTTGATTATTGAGTTAAAAAGTCAGTCAAGAGACCTACTCAGATCGTTAATTAGCTTTTTGGGCTCAGCACCAGACAAATCTCACCTTTGTATTGCTTTGCAGGGATAGATTGATCGGTATTCGACTGAAGAATTTCTTGATGAAGCTTACTAAGTTCTCTAGCAAGGGTCAGGTTCCATTGCTCGGTAGACTCAATTGCTTCTAATGTTTTGATGATCCTATGAGGTGACTCAAAGGCGACGAAACTTGTGTGTTTGAATATTTTTGATATTTCCTGTAGCTTATCTAGGGTTTTTTTAACACGATCTTGACCTTTGGGTAAGAAACCAATAAACATAAATTGTTTAAATTTATTAGGATGATACAACAGTGAGGTAGTGACTGCACTTGGGCCAGGCAAGATGTCAATATTTAGGTTTTGATTGATTACTTCACGGATCAGGATTTGGCCGGGGTCATTGATTGCTGGACTACCAGCCTCACTGATTAGACCAACAGTCTTATTATTATCCAGTGCTTCAAATATCTGATTAAGGCGTTTTTTTTCATTACCCTCGAAGTAAGAAATAATCTTTTGATCTGGTTTAAGTTTAATATCTAGTGAAATAGCATAGGGAGCTAGCTTTGCAATCAAATTTCTAGCCACTCTTGTATCTTCCGCCAAGAGTAGGTCGGCCCGATAGATACTCTTCAATTGGCGAATGCTAATATCTTCTAGATTGCCAAGCGGAGTAGGAATAATTACTAACATACAGCTGATTTTAGCATTTCAAGGGGACTCCTTGCAATTTTTGATCTGTTGGAGTGGTCCATTTCAAGGGGACTCCTTGCCGAGTAGGGTGTTCGGTACCGAACAAGTGGGGTAGGGTATACCGAACAATTATTCTGCGACGTAGTGAAAGTTATCCACAAGTTTTACTATAAAATGATCACTTAGTACTTGACCATGCAAGGTAGCTAGGTATATGATTGTACTTGTGATGCAAGATAGTATACAAAGTAATCTTGCACAGATGCGTAAAGGTACCCTTGAGCTCTGTGTCCTCCAAGTGATAGGAGCAAAAGAAAGTTACGCGAACGAGATCATTGACAAACTAGAGTCTGTAGGAATAACGATTTCAGAAGGGACGCTTTATCCACTACTGAAACGACTTCTAAAGATCAAGGCTGTTGCCCATAAGTGGCAAGAGTCTAGTGTCGGTCCACCTCGTAAATACTACGAGATGACTAGGCAGGGCAGACAATATCTCGCGTTCATTGAGAGTAATTGGGAAGAGATGAACCAAGCAGTTCAACTTTTGTCCAAGAATCTCAAAAGATCAACTAAAACTAACAAAACAATCAACTTCAACTAACGTGCTCAATTTTACTTCGCTAGTATCAATCAACTAATACTAGCCATATAATAAGAAACCACCCAGCTAGGGTGGTTTTTAATTGGTACTCAAAAATAATCTTGCAACTTATATAGGACTTAATTAATTTCAATTACTAAGTTTGAATTGATTGAGACAAAGTATCTATTGGGACAATCTAACATAGATATTGATTACTAGGCTTATATGAGGAGTCTGTTATTTATGCTTTAGGATAATGCCTAATGAAGTCGTTCGATTGTAATCTTATTATTTGAATAACCATAACCAATAATGCAAGTAACCCTATAAGCTATATCATTAGTTTCATCATCCAGTATTAGCTCTTGGATCGAGCCATGCATCGGAAAATTGGCTGTTGATTGCCAGTACTGCCAGGTAGTTGTGACGACGTCACTTTGCCTGGCAAATCCTGTAATAGTGCTGAGAGCACCAGTACCAACAGGAAGGCTAACATAATTATTGATAGATGTGCCACTAACTGTAAAAGAGCCACTAGTGGCGGCAAATTGGAGTGAACGGTTCCCGCTGGTAGAGACCCTGACCTGGAGATTCCCCAGCGCAACAGCAACACCAGCGTTAACATTACCACTCGCCTTGGCTATGGTCGAGCTGGTAAGGCTTTGCTCACCGATTTGACCCGTTATAGGGTCTCTGACTAGATAAGAACTGGCATTGGTAATGCTTGGTGGGACGGATCCTAGTCTGAAGGTTCCATTTAGATCTAGAGTGAATTGAGGATTATTGTTTGCAATGCCGAAGTTGCCATTGGCTGAGAATCTTCCGACTTCTGCGGAATTGGTCTTGAATATTAATGATTGAGAATCTGTAGTGCCGATAAAGTTCGAACTAGTGATGCCGGAATTACCATTGATCGACCAGTAGTCAGCGATAGAGCCGGTGTTATCATTACTACATACCCAAGAGCTACCATTCCATTTGAGTATTTGATTTGTACTACAAGTATTTGTCAAGCTTAATCCACTGGGAAGTTTGATTAGGCCTGAGCCAGTGGCTAAGAGTAATTGAATATCAAGATCACTCCCAGTGAGAGAAGTGTCGATCACCCCATCATCAGTGATTAGTCCTACTGTACCAGCTGGTCCAGTAGCTCCCGTAGCCCCAGTCTCACCTTGTATACCCTGAGCACCAGTAGCTCCCGTAGCCCCAGTCTCACCCTGAATACCTTGTATCCCCTTTTCTCCAATAGCTCCCTTAGCCCCCTTCACACCTTTAGTTCCTTTTGTACCAGTCATCCCCTGACCCCCCGTCACCCCTGACGCACCCTACATA
>JAGOAT010000006.1 GCA_017983775.1 Candidatus Saccharibacteria bacterium
TGCTGGATCTCCGGTCTTGCCCTTCGGGCAACCCGAAGATGACGGGGTGGAGGGCTGGATTTTGGAATATGACGGGGTGGGGAGGGAACCTTGGAGGATGACGGAGTTGGGGAGGGAGATTTGAAAGATGATGGGGTGGGATCATCCTCCGAAACCCGGAGGGTTTACGGGGTAACCATTACATTCGGCTAACACTACAGGCCTGTTATTCTTAGTGCAACCAGCCATATCTGTCCAAATAAACGCATTAGAAGGTTAAAAACTGGCAAAGTATGCCAAGGTCTTATATAATTAATCTGATATGTCAAAAAATCAATACCAAGTAATTGTGATCGGAGCAGGACATGCTGGCTGTGAAGCAGCTATCGCTAGTGCCAAGATTGGAGCGAGAACGGCTTTAATCACTACTGATCTGAGCAAAGTAGCCACTACACCTTGCAACCCCTCGATTGGTGGTCCAGGCAAAGGTAATCTAGTCAGGGAGATTGGAGCCCTCGGTGGTATGATGGCCAAAGTCACTGATCAGTCTGCAATCCAAATCAAAATCCTCAATAGTGGGAAAGGTAAAGCTGTCCAAGCCTACAGAGCACAACTAGACAAAACTCTCTACAATCAAAATATGCTGGCTTCCCTCAATGGTACTAAGGGACTAGATTTGATTGAGGCTCAAGTAGCAGAGATTATCAGCACAGACAACCAGATCACTGGAATAAAACTTGTAGATGACAGACTAATCAAAACAAATGCAGTCGTTATCACTGCTGGAACTTTCCTCAATGGTGAAATTGTGATCGGAGATAGAGTAGTTCGTAAAGGTGGAAGAATTGATGAAGATAGTGTTTATACCCTAAGTGATAGCATCAAGAGACTTGGTGTATTATCAGCTAGACTCAAGACTGGTACACCACCACGAATCGCAAGGGATAGTATAGACTATGACCAAATGGAGCTTGCTCCAGGATCAGATGCAGCGATTAGTTTCAGCTACCCAAATCATCAGGTCTTGCCCCTATCCAAGCAAGAGCCTTGCTACCTCACCTACACCAATCCCGAAACACATCAAGTAATCATGGACAATCTAATCAAATCCCCAGTATTCTCAGGTATGATCAACGAACGGTCTCCTCGTAGTTGTCCAAGTCTGGACAAAAAAGTAGCCAACTTTCCAGACAAATCTCGTCATCCCATCTTTATAGAACCAGAAGGTAGGCCGGATGGTGTCGATGGTGAAAGGATGTATATCCAAGGTGCATCCCTAGCTTTTCCAGAGGAGATTCAAGAACAGATTATCCGAACAATTCCCGGTCTACAAAATGCTAGATTTATCCGTCATGGCTATGCCGTAGTTTATGATTATTTCTTACCAAGTCAACTAGACAAAACCCTGATGGTTCGTAATCAGTCAGGGCTCTATCTAGCAGGCCAGTTAATTGGCACTACTGGATACGAAGAAGCTGCTGCCCTCGGCCTAATTGCTGGAATCAATGCTAGTCTCAAAGTGCTTGATAAGCCTAGATTTGTCCTGGAAAGAGATCAAGCCTACATCGGAGTACTAATCTCTGACCTGATTAGCAAAGTACATGTCGAACCTTATCGAATGTTTACTTCAAGAGCTGAATACCGCTTGAGCCTGAGAAATGATAATGCCGACCTCAGGCTAGCTAAGCTTGGTCATGACTTAGGTCTACAATCAAAATCTTACCTAAACGAAGTGAACCATAGAAGGCAAAGGATTGACCAGGCCATCGAATTGCTCAAAACTAGCTCAGTCAAATACCAAGGCCATCCTACTACCGGCTACCAGCTACTACGTCGACCAAAAATCACCCTTGATCAGACTCTTGAGCTACTTGGACTTGATCCAAGCCTGATAGATTACACCATCTATGATACCGTAGAGTCAGAGATCAAATATAGTGGCTATTTGGATAAGCAAGAGCAGATCATTGATAAACAAAGAAGGCAATCTGAGATCAAGCTAGGTAATACCATAGATTATACCCAGATCAAAAGCCTACGCAATGAGGCAGTGGAACGACTTAGGGAAGTCATGCCTGAGACGATAGCTGATGCGATGAATATTCAAGGCATCACCCCAGCTGATCTTGAGGTATTGACTTTTAGTGTGAGATAGGGTAATATACAAATTATGACCGATCATCTAGTGTGTATAAGCAGACGCGGAGTAGATCCTGGGCACAGAGGACCTGAATTATTACTAATAGCAGGTGAGCTTCCGCTAGGGACTGTTAAACATATAATATTGGACTGCCTAAGCTGTCCAGCGAGTAAAGCTAGATGTGGACTTGCAGATGCGATGGCTAACCGGGTTTATCTTAATTACACCAAACAGGCTATGCCGATGCAGGGAACTGACGTTGTTACCACCGATCTACTAAGGCTTGCGCAGGCAGCAACACTAGCCAAAGCGGCGATGATGGATGACGCACAACCCAACGCAGTGTACTCTAAAGGAACAAAGTAAGGTCACCTCAAAGCTGATTAGATTCGCCAGGGTAACTTAACTTATTAGAATCTACCTCGTTCTGCTGAAACTTCGTTTTGTTCTTGTTCGTGAATATAGCGTTTTACTACTTCTTTATCGAACCCTACTGTACTGATTGCGTATCCCCTAGCCCAGAAATGTTCTCCGTTAAAGTTTCTAGCCTTATTATTAATCTCTCTAGCTATCACTATGGCACTCTTGACCTTAATGAAGCCCACAATGTTACTGGATATTTTGGAGGTTTTTCTATTTACATATGGACATGATCTGGCACAAGGTGTATTGGTTATCTTGCAGTCATTTTGGCTGGCTAATACATGGAATACCCGTTCTAGTTCTGGTCTAATTTCACAATAGAATATTTTTCTCCTCATTTTTGGAATAAATATTAGATGATATTTACAATCCCATCTTAAATGGGATAATGAATTATGAGAGTTATGACATAACTTGAATCCTTTTTTTAGTTGGCGAATCCATAGTCTACTCTACAGCGAAATATCCAGAGTGTTAACTCTGGATATTTTTTGTTAACCGGTAAAGGTCAACCCTTGTCTAGTCACACTAGTAGAGCTAGTGGCTTACTTATGGGATAGTTAACTATACACTTAACTCCAGGGCAAAGCTTCAAGAGGCTGGTTCTTGGCCTGGATGAATTGACAATTAACACTTATATATTCATTGATGTATAATTATTAGTATGAGCTATCAATCCTTCAAGATAGGAGTGGGCATACTAATCCTTAACGACTGCGGGGAGATATTATTAGGTGAGCGTAACGACCCCAAAGACCCTGACAATCTAGGGAGAAAAGAATTATTGGGTGGATATATTGAGCCTGGTGAAACACCAGCCCAAGCGATTGCAAGAATCTTGATCGAGGAAGCTGGTGATGACCTCAAAGTAGAGATCATTGCTCCGTTTACCACATTATCCTCGGCATCAGTGTCTGATCCAAGCATCTGGAGTATCGGAATACCCCATGTATGCAAACTGATATCTGGAAAACCAAAAGTCAACCCCGACTACAACCGAGTAACAGACTTTTGGTGGCTCAACCTAGAGCAAGCTTTAGCCGATCCCAACCTGACCCCTGGCACTCGTACCCAGCTCGAGGATTATCAAAAATTTAGATATCAAGCCTGTGGAACCTAAACACACTATTAGATCGCTAGAATCTACCCCCCTTAAATCAAGGCGAATCCTGGCAAGAAAGAGCAAAATGCAAAGGTCGGTCTTTAGACGATTTCTTTCCAAGCACCTTTGAGGATCAAGAAGCAGCTAGAACCTTTTGTATTGGATGTGATGTAAGTGAACAATGTCTAAATCTTGCATTAACGCATAATACTAAGGATGGTATCTGGGGCGGAGAAGTATTTGGTAGGCTCATAAGACCCAGAAGAACTACCACCTAGCTTCAAGCTTAAGTTAATGGCATTGCACTATCATCCTCCGCAACTCAGTCTCTTCTATCATCTTCTGACACTCTCCTGTCTTGTCACCCCTGGCCTCCTTGTCATCCTCCGATTGTCCAGAGGACAATACGAGGGATCCAGTATTTATAGCCATTGACATTCGTAGTACTCAAAGCGGAGCTTCGAGTATCTGAGACAATACACAAACAACAGTATAAACCAACCAATACAATCAATTATCTTGAGCCTCGAATCCTCAATACTTCGAAGTTCAAACTTACAAGGAACAGGTCTTTTGCTTTAATACACTGCCAAAAACTGCCGATTTGGAATGAACTGCTGGTAGTGGCTCAGTAACCCAGCTGGCAAATTACCATCCGCTACCTCACTACCAAATATCGCATAGAGTTCAGTATCAAAATCCTGACCCTCTTGATCTTGATATGCATCAAATCTATTGGGATAGACATTGGTGTTATAAAATTGATAATACTCTCTTAGTCCGACTGACAATTGTTCTCTAGCTCGATCATCAAGCAACTGAGAGTAGACATAATGCAAATATTCGTGAGCGACAGTCGTAGCCAATCCCGCTGCACCCATCTCAAATGCCTCAGGACGAATATAGATATTGCTTGGTGGCTCTATATAACACCCGAGAATTTTTCCATCTGGATGACTAGTTTGCTCAAGACACAAATCAGCATTGACTAAAATATCAGGTAGTGAACTCCTATCAATACCAAGATTATCAACTATTTCAACTACTTGGCTATCAAGATACTGATATCCCTCAATCGGTTGATCAGGAATATCCAAAGGATAAAGCTGGGAAATAACCGTGCTGAATAACCGGTAATTATCTTGGCTATAGCCAATCAGACCAATTCCAAGTACAGTCATAACCCCTATGCTAAATATCACCGCATTAATAAATCTAATAATTATTTTCATTGGTCAACAGAAAAACTCTTGCCAATCAATACCAAATCCAGACCTTGAATCACCTCTAGTAACTGCTCAGTCACTGACTGACGAATTTGCAAATGCTTGACAAAATCTCGATCCGCCAAGAAATAAACCAGCTTATAGCCTATACCAAATTGGTCAAGATTATTGAGATAACAGTCTTGATATTCTATTTCTCCTATCTTTGAAAGCGCACTCTTGACTTCGATAGGAAGCTTGGTTCTCTTGGCTTGAGTTGAATGGTAATCGAGATAGAATACCAGCTCGACACGTCGACGATTCAGCTTGGCATAATTATAGAGACGAATATTTGTCAATTCCTTATTTGGTACAATGATTTGCTCACCATTGATTGACTCTATCCGAGTAGATTTGATACCAATTTTTTTGACTACACCACTATCCAGGCGGTCTTTTCCCAATACTACATAATCATCCAACTCAAAAGGTCGATCAAAAATAATTGAGAAATAAGCCAAGATGTCAGTCAAAATTGACTGGACACCAAAAGCTAGAGCCACACCCAAAATACCCAATGATCCGATCAAGGCAGTTAGCTGAACGCCGACATTTTGCAAGACTACCAAGCCAACAACAATCCAGATCACAACACTAAGGATATGACCAATAATATCACTGATAAGTCTAGCCGTACTATGTTTGAGATGTTGAGCTAGCAACCTCTCCAAGATAATATGAGAAATGATCCCAATAAACTCCTTAGTCAGCAGAATGATTAATGCTACCCAAGCTAGTTTTTGCAAAAAATAATTTTCAGCTGGGTATCTAACAATATGAGTAGCCAATAGAAAAGCAACCCCAATGATAATCAGGTTCTTACCCTGAATCAGTCTTGTGATAAAATAATATTTTTCTGCTTTTGTCTTCTTATATATCGCAGTTAGTTTTGTCAAAAAATAGGACTGAGCTAGCTTGAGCAGGATTATCATCAAGATAAAAATTACCACAAGGTTCGCAATAGTCTGCCAGCTTATTTGTCCAAATATCATCCCCCTTATGATTACATATTTACCCCAATCTGTCTATCTTAGTTACTAACTTTTAGCAATTAGACCTTATGCTTGACTGACAGATAATTTTGCTAAGTTACCTATAATATTAGATCATTATTGAATTGAATTATCGTGTTAACCTAAAAAAATAACCAAGATAAGTCGTTTGTAAAATATTACCTCTCCAAAAAAACTTCATCATCTTCCAAATTTCTGTAACTCTCCACCTCGTCATATTCCAAATCTCAGCAGAGGTGGATCCCCCCGTAAGCTCTCCGAGCTTCGGAGGATGACAAAAAAAGGGGGGAGGAATTCGGAAAATCACAAAGCAAGTAGCAAGATTTCGGAGGATGACTGTAGTAGCAATCCTGATTTTGGATTGATATTACTATATAATACTCTTATGGCAAAACCTACCGAGTTAGTTCATCTCCATAATCATACTCATTATAGTATCTTAGATGGTTTGCAGAAAATTCCAGCAATGCTTGATAGAGTCAAAGAATTGGGTCAAAGTGCAGTAGCAATCACTGATCACGGAACTATGTCTGGAGCGATCGAATTCTACCTAGAAGCCAAGAAGCGGGATATTAAACCAATCATCGGAATAGAAACCTATATGGCCCGTAGAAGCCACCTGGACAAGTCTGGTAAACAAGATGCCAACCCCTACCACCTGATCCTACTCGCCAAGAACTATCAAGGTTATCAAAACCTCTGCCAGCTCTCGACTATTGCCTGGCTAGATGGCTTCTATTACAAGCCAAGGATAGATAGAGAACTACTTGAAAAATACAGTGAGGGCTTGATCTGCCTATCTGGCTGTGCTGGTGGCGAACTAGCCAAAGCCATCGAAGCCAATGATTTTGAAAAAGCGACCGAAATCGCCAAGTGGTACCAGCAAGTCTTTGGCGATGATTACTATCTAGAACTCCAAGACCATGGTGACTGGGAACTAGGCCAAATAATCAATCAAGGCAATCTTAGGCTGGCCAAAGAGCTTGATATCCAATATGTGATCACAAAGGATTGCCACTATACCCTCAAAGAGCAGGAAAAAGCTCATGATATCTTGCTCTGTATTCAGACAGCTAGTAATCTCGATGACAAAGATCGATTTCGTATTGACTTGCCCCTTTACCTTACTAGCACAGAAGAAACTCTCGCAACCTCCCAGCTTGAAGCAGAGGTCATCACAGAAGCAATCAGCCAAACTAGCCAAATAGCTGACAAGGTAGAGCTAGAAATACCAATGGGTCAAATCTTGATACCGACCTTTCCAGTCCCAAAATCTGAAACCGAAGAAAGTTATTTAGAATCTCTAGTGCTTGAGGGAGCAAATAGACTTTACTCAAATGACCAAGGTACTTTGTCAGATCAAGTTACTAATAGGATTAAATTCGAACTGGGAGTAATCAAGAGGATGGGATACTGTGGATATATGTTGATAGTCTGGGATTTGATCAACTGGAGCAAATCCCAAGGTATCATCACTGGACCTGGTCGGGGGAGTGCGGCAGGTTCGATAGTCTGTTACTGCCTAGGCATTACTGACATCGATCCCTTAAAATATCAATTACTATTTGAACGTTTTCTCAACCCAGAGAGGATCAGTATGCCAGATATTGATATGGATTTTCCCGATGACCATCGGGATGAAGTGATTCAATATGCCAGTCAAAAGTATGGTTCGGATCAAGTAGCTCATATCGTGACTTTTGGGGTAATGGCTGCCAGAAATGCTGTTCGTGATACTGGGCGCGTCCTAGGCTACGATTACAATTCAATTGATGCCATAGCCAAAAAAATACCTGCCCCCGTACAAGGTAGGCATATCCCACTAGCTGATTCTATCAAGAACGATCCAGAGCTCAAGACGGAGTATCAAACTAACCCAATCGCCAAGCACGTGATCGACAATGCCCTAAACCTAGAAGGAACTATCCGCAATTCAGGGGTTCATGCTGCAGGAGTAGTAATAGCACCCGAACCATTAGTCAAGAGGATCCCCCTGATGAATGCTGCCAAAGGAGTAGTTGCTACTCAGTACTCTATGAACTATGTCGAAGGCTTAGGGTTTCTGAAGTTTGATTTTCTTGGACTATCCAATCTAACTATTATCAAAAATACTCTAAGAATTGTCAAAAAGGTCTATGGAGAAAAAATCAATGCAACTGATATTCCCCTGGATGATCCTAATACCTACCGACTATTCCAAGAAGGTAAGACTATGGGAATATTCCAATTTGAATCTAGTGGAATGCGCAGCTATCTAAGACAGCTCAAGCCTACTGTCTTTGAAGATATAGTTGCAATGGTTGCTCTTTATCGCCCAGGCCCATTGGGTGGTGGTTTTACCGATGAATTCATCAAACGTAAAAATAATCCTGACCTAATCAAGTATGACCATCCCAAACTAGAGCCTATCCTCCAACCCACCTATGGAGTAGTAGTCTACCAAGAACAAGTGATGGATATCAGCAAGGTGCTATCAGGATTTAGCGGCGGAGAAGCTGATACTTTGCGCAAGGCAATGGGTAAAAAACAGCGTGATACCCTGGCCAAAATGAAGGATAAATTTATCAAAGGGGCAAAAACACATAGTCAGGTTGATGATCAATTCATCAATGATCTCTGGTCTAGTCTAGAAGACTTTGCTGATTATGGATTTAACAAATCCCATGCCGCTAGCTATGCCCTAATCGCCATCTGGACTGCCTACCTCAAGGCTCATTATCCAGCCGCATTTATGGCAGCTTTGATGACCAATCATTTTGAGGAAACAGAAAAGCTAACTATTGCAATCAAGGAATGCAAGGATATGGGTGTCAAAATCCTTCCTCCCGATATCAATCAGAGTTATACAGAATTTGCCATTACACCCGATAAGCAAGCAATCCGTTTCGGACTAATGGCCATCAAAAATGTTGGCGAGAAAAGTATCGAGCAAATTATTGAGATTCGCAACCAATCTGGCCAATTTACAGATCTGGATGATTTCCTTATCAAAATACCTGCAGGGGTAATCAACAAGAAGATTTTAGAAAGTATGATCAAGGTTGGAGCTTTTGACTCACTAGGAGATAGACAAATCTTACTAGCTAATATCGAACAGATTGTAAGCTTCCATAGCAATCTGCAAAAAACTCTCAACTCTCAGCAGAATAGTCTATTTGCTGGTACTGAGTCAGCTGAATCTATTCATAAAATTAAACTCAACCCAGCCCAAGAGATTATTAGTGATAAAACAATTCTGACTTGGGAGAAAGAACTGACTGGCCACTACATTAGTAAGCATCCCCTTGAAGAATTCATAGAAGAAATAGAGAAGAGAACGCAATCAATATCTGGTCTTAACCCAAGTCAAGAGGGTCAAATGGTAGTGATAGCTGGGATTATTACTACAATCAAAAAAATTACTACGAAGAAGGGTCAGACTATGGCAATCTTAAATCTATCTGGAGTGGAAGAAGAAATAGAGCTAGTAATTTTCCCTAATACATATCAATCCTACCAACAATTGATTAATGAAAATCAAATAGTAGTAGCCAAAGGCAAACTTAGCTATCTAGATCGAGGTAGACAATTAGACAAACCAAAATTGATCACTGAGAAATTGGGACCACTTGATCAGAAAACCCTGTCCCGGATTAGGCCACCAAAGCAATCAAAACCTTCTGATATTATAAGCTATAAACCACTCGAAAAACTAATTATCACCATTAATCAGCCCGGAAAGAACCAGCTTGTTGAACTAAAACAACTCCTAGACAAATACCCTGGAGAGCACCCAGTACTCCTAAAAATTCAAACTGGGCACCACATTCAACCTCTCGAATTACCAATCAAAGTTGCCAAGGATCCCGAACTGGTCACTACACTTGAGAAAGACTATAGTCTGGGATACAACTAATATCCTCCGCTATCTATTCTCGGAATTTACCCCTATTCAGATACTCCATCCGGTTACCCAAGACAAATATTTGACACAATATTAAATAGCTTCAGATTATAGACCCCGAAAAACAAACAGGTCTTGGTTTGGTCGGCTATAGATTTTCGTAATTATCCGCCATCTCCAGAGCAAACCCCTAAATCCAAAAACAAACAAAAGCACAAAGGTGGCATCAGCATCAATGTGCAGTTCTATCATCCTTCGATAACCTCCCAGCTATCTTATTACCCCCAATACCCCCTGCCTTGTCATCCTCCGAAACCCGACCTTTTTTATGTCATCCTCCGATTGTCCGGAGGACAATACGGGGGATCCACCTCTCTTGATATTTAGATAGTCTTTTGATGCATAATGCTGGATCTTCGGTCTTGCCCTTTGGGCAACCTGAAGATGACGAGAGGGGTGGGGGTTTTGGAATATGACAAGAGGAAGGGTGACAGAATTTTGGAAGATGACGAGGTGCAAGCTTACAGGGATTTGGAATACCTATTAGTAGGTTGAGGTTTAGAATATGAAGAGATAAGGTTAATGGAGACTTGGAAAGAGGATAGGGTGAGGGTTGCGGTTGATGACAGACGCAATGACAGATAACCCAGCTCAACACTATTCCCCCGAAGTGATCTCTGACTTTTTCTATAATCTTTTTCCGACTCCAAAGACATGGGTTTAAGTGATTAGAGAGCTAACCAGCAAAAATCAGTTTAAACTGTTTGCAACTGGTGTTATAATCTAGTTATGCTTAAAATGTCCAAAACCAATGACCCGGTCCTAAGAATAGTTGGTGTTATGATACTGGCTTGCCTATTAATTATTGCTTTCTTGCTGGGTAGAAGTTTCCAGACCAATAATTCCAATTCTTCATCCCAATCACAATCTATCACCCTAGAAGAAGATTCAATTGTGATCGATATTGCTGAAAAGATCTCTCCTAGCGTGGTCAGTATTCAGACCTCTGCCGACAGATCAAATCTTTTTGGCGAAAGTGAACTAACCCCAGTCGGAGCAGGTACCGGTATTGTCATAGATCAAAATGGCTTGATCCTAACCAATCGTCATGTTGTATCTGATGCTGATCAGTTAACTATCTATACCAATGATGGGGTATCTCACTCAGCTGAATTAATTGATATAGATAGCTTTAATGATTTGGCATTTATCCAAGCCGAAGGTGACGGCTATATACCTGCTGATCTAGGGTCATCCAACGATATGAAAATAGGCCAGCAAGTCATAGCAATAGGTAATGCCCTAGGACAGTTTGACAATACAGTTACCACAGGAATTATTAGCGGGAAAGGTAGAGACATTGTCGCCGGAGATAGTGTGGGTGGCAGCTCTGACTCACTATCAAACCTTTTGCAAACTGATGCTGCAATCAATTCTGGTAATTCGGGTGGGCCATTACTGAATTATGCTGGTCAGGTAATCGGTATCAATACAGCGGTAGCTAGCTATAGCGAAAATATTGGTTTCGCAATCCCAATAGATGATGCCAAGTCACTAATCGATTCGATTAAAAATCAAGGTAGAATTATTCGCCCCTACTTAGGAATTCGCTATATAAATCTCAATCAAGAGCTATCCGAACAGTATAATTTGAACGCCACGGGTGGAGCTTTGATCAGAGGTGATGACAATGATCCAGGTGTACTAGAGGACAGCCCAGCTGCCAAAGCTGGTCTAAAATCTGGCGACATAATTATCAAAATAGATGGACAAGCAATCAATGAAAGTACAGACCTATCTAGTCTAATCAATAGCCACAATGTCGGAGACAAACTAGACCTAGCTATTATCCGTGACAACCAAGAGCAAACTCTATCAGTTACACTGGAAGAGTACAATCAATGATCCCTCTGAGCTTCATCTTGCTTGATTGATAAAAATTATTGTTAGGACAAAAATTTCGTGTTATAATAATCGAGTTATGAAAAAAGATATTCACCCAAAAATCCTTCAAACCAAAGTCCATTGTGCTGGCTGTGACAAAAGCTGGATCACCGAATCAGTTGTGGATAGTATCAATATCGATGTTTGTAGTAATTGTCATCCATTCTACACAGGCAAGGATAGATTACTTGATTCGACAGGTAGAGTAGATAGATTTAAACAACGAGCTAGTAAGTCTGAGCAACTGCGTCAACAATCTAAGCCCAAACAATCTCGTGTTAAATCAGAACAACCTGAACAAGCCTTAGAACAACCTGAGCCTCAAATCACCGAATCAGAAGCCCAACCAATAGAGCAGTAATGCAGATCGACTACCAAGCGATAGAAGATGCTTGGTCTTCTGATTTAGCAAAATTGGAACAAGATCTCCAGGTCACTACCGACTATAATTCTGATCAATATATCAACAATCTCAGACGCCAAAAGAAGCTTGCTACCAAACTCCAGACAATTCAAGACTACAATCAATTAGGTAAGGACTTAGAAGAATTAAAAAAATTACTAGATGATCCAGATTTTGCCGATTTAGCAAAAGAAGAACAAGCAGAAAAATCCAAGCTAAGAGTAGAACTCAAACAAAAGCTTGAGCTAATGATCCTCCCCGAAAACCCTGATGATGATAAGTCTGTTATTCTAGAACTCCGAGCTGGAGCTGGTGGTGATGAAGCAAGTCTGTTTGCTTCAGAGCTACTGCGAGGCTATGGTCGATGGCTTGAAGCCAAAGGTCTCAATGTTGAATTGCTTTCCAGTAGCGAAAATCCAGTCGGTGGATATAAAGAAGTAGTTTGCGAAATCAAATCAAGTCGAGAATTGGGGGCTTATAATCTACTCAAATATGAATCTGGAGTCCATAGAGTTCAAAGAGTGCCTACTACCGAATCAGGAGGCAGGATCCATACCTCGACTATCACAGTCGCGGTATTACCAGAAGTAGAGGAAAGTGAGCTGGATATTGATCCAAATGACTTAAGAATTGACACCTATAGGTCTAGTGGCCATGGAGGCCAGAGTGTCAATACTACCGACTCTGCCGTCAGAATTACCCACCTACCAAGTGGGGTAGTTGTTACTTGCCAAGACGAAAAATCCCAGCTAAAAAACAAAGTCAAGGCCATGACCATTTTGCGTAGTAGGCTTCAGGCTATCTGGCAAGCTGAACAACAGGCAAAACTAGATCAAGATAGATTAGTTCAGGTTGGTACTGGGGATAGATCTGAAAAGATTCGTACCTACAATTACCCTCAAGATCGAATTACTGATCATCGAATTAATCAATCTTGGCATGGACTAGAACAAATTATCAATGGAGATTTTGACAAATTATGGCAAACCCTAGATTCAAATTACCACCAGCAACGCTTAGCTCAATTGCTCAAAAGCAAGCCAGAAACCACCTAGCCAAGATAGGTATCTTATCAGCTAGCCTTGATAGTCAATTGCTACTAGCCCATAGTCTAGGCCTCACCAAATCCAAGCTAGCCACCTCTGAAGACCGATCTCTAACTGATAATCAAATCAAGAATTTTGAAGTACTAATCAATCAAAGAGCAAAAAATCAACCATTAGCTTATCTCACTAAAAAACTTGAATTTGCTGGTTTAGAGTTTTTTGTTGACCCAAGAGTCTTAAAACCAAGAACAGAGACAGAAATCATTATCGAAAAACTTATCCAAGAATTAGCTCCAAATAGTCGAGTCTTAGATCTTGGCACGGGCAGTGGCAATCTGGCAATTAGTCTTAAATACCATCGTCCTGACTTAAATGTCACTGGTAGTGATTATTCAGTTGAAGCCTTGGAGGTAGCAAGAATTAACCAGGCCAGATTAATTCCCAACCAAGATATTGATTGGCGAGTATCTGATATCTTCGATCAGTTTTCATCCAAAAAATTTGAAGCAATTGTCGCAAACTTGCCTTATCTACCGGATGGGATTGAAGTAATGCCAGAGACAAATTTTGAGCCAGCAATAGCTCTATTTGGGGGCAAAACAGGATTGGAACTTTATCAAAAAATGTTCGAGAGTATCAGTCAATACCTTAGTCCAGGAGCAGTAGTCTGGATAGAATCAGACCGTTGGCAACAGCCTGATCTTGAAAACCTTGCCTTAAAATCTGGCTTAAGGGTTTACTATCAGGATTATTTCATTACAGGCTTTAGAAATTGAACTGATCAATCCCAAGAGCTCGTAAGTTCTTAATCAAAAAATCATCCCAGTTAAGATAATCTTCACCAGGAAGAATTGGGCAAAATTGATTTAGCTGATTTAATTGACTATGAGCACTGCCGGAATACAACTCTCTTTCTTCCTTATTATCACCCAACATCAAATCAACTATACACTCAAGCGAAAGAATTAGATCTTCTACTAGGATTGATTTGGCATTTTTGTATAAAGGTAATGATTCCTTGGTGATTGAAACATGACCAGAAATTAGTTTAAATCCCGACATACTCCTCCTTGATATTAATTATATTTTAATTATTAGAAGTAAGCATACAAAAAGGACACTTACTTCGACTTGCCTATTTCACAACAAGTAATACTAGATCAATGTTGTGGTGTCTATGTAAGTGTCCTTACTGCGATCTAATATACTTTTTTGTGAAATAGGCAACCATTATCATAACATATTTTGTATTTCTTAGCTTTTGTGTTAGAATTACAGCTATGTCTAAACAATTAACAAAGTCCGTTACCTTAAACATTACCGTGGAAGATCTTTTTCAATCAGGAGCTCATATTGGCCACAAGACCAGTCATTGGAATCCAGATATCAAGAATTTTATCCACTCCAATCAATCCAACACCCATATTATTGATTTATTCCAGTCAATTGAGCAGCTAGAAGCTGCTTGTCAGGCGGCTTACAAGATAGGCTCTAAAGGTCATAAAATTTTATTTGTTGGAACAAAATCCCAAGCTGCACCTGTCCTTACTAGCTTAGCCAAAGAAATTGATGCCCCTTACGTGACCAAGCGTTGGCCAGGTGGTCTTCTAACAAACTTTGCTACTATATCAGCACGACTTAAAAAGTTAACTGAAATGGAAAAGATTTTAGCCGATCAAAGCCTCAGGGCAAAATACACCAAAAGAGAGCTTGGCAAGATCGAACAATCTATCAAAAAACTTAATACAATGCTGGGTGGTATTAAGGGAATTAAACGTCCACCACACGCTATATTTGTCGTTGATACCAACCTTGAGAAAACTGCAGTAAGAGAGGCCAACAAGCTAGGTCTAACAACCATCGCCATAGTCGATACAAATTCTAGTCCCAAAGGTATTAATTACCCAGTGGTAGCCAGCGATGATAACCTTAAAGTAATTGAATTAATTGCTAAAGAGATACAAGTAGCTTATCAATCAGGCTATCAGGCATATTTGACCCGCCAGAAATAACCTAAATACTTTTTAAAATTAGGAGAGGAAATGAGCATTAATCTAGCAGACATTAAAAAAATTCGCGAACAAACAGGTGCAGGTATGATGGATGTCAAATCCGCCCTAAATGATGCCAATGGTGATATTGATAAAGCTAAAGAGCTTTTACAGCAACGCGGTATTGCCAAGGCTAGCAAAAAAAGTGACCGCAATACCGATCAAGGCCTAATAGAAACCTACAATCACCTAGGTAAGGTTGGTGTATTACTCGAACTTAACTGCGAGACAGATTTTGTCGCCCGTACTGATGACTTCAAGGCCTTAGCCAAAGAAATTGCAATGCAAATTGCTGCTAGTGACCCTCAGTATATTATCGATCAAGATATAGATCAACAGACCCTAGATCAATGGAGATCGGAAATCTCGGATCAAGTAGATACCAATAAACCAAAAGAAATCCAAGATAAGATTATTGAAGGCAAACTAGATAAATATCGTGATGAATTAGTCTTGATGCGAATCAAAACCCTCAAAGATCCTGATAAATCTATTGCTGACCTAGTCAATGCTAATATCGCAAAACTAGGCGAAAATATTACTATCAAACGTTTCGTTCGCTATCAATTAGGCTAAAGATGGATTCAACAATACTAGCTAAAGAGCTAGACAAAACTTTGCTATTCTTAGACCAAGAATTGGGTCAAATTCGTGACGGTAGGGCTAGTGCTAGCCTGGTAGATACCCTCAAAGTACCAGTCTACGGTCAGCAACTACCCCTCAATCAGACTAGTAATATTACTGTGCCCGATCCACAAACAATCTTTATCGAGCCCTGGGACAAAACCAATCTGGAGGCTATCGAAAAAGCAATTTCAGAGAATAATGCCCTAGGTATTAACCCTAGTAATGATGGTAATCGAATTATTCTCAAGATTCCTGCTATGACTGAGGAAGTTAGACTGGGTCTAGTCAAGTTGATTGCAGAGAAGCAGGAGCAAGCCATGGTAGCACTTCGTCAACAGCGTCAAGCTGCCCATAAGGAAGTCAAAGCCCAAGAAAAAGATAAACTAATTAGCGAAGATCAAGCATCAGACCTCAAAGATCAGATTGAAAAAACCTGCCAAGACTACACTGCCAAAATAAAACGAACAATCGAGGTCAAGCAAACAGCTATTAAATCTATTTAAATGATTTTACCTAACCATATTGCCTTTATTTTAGATGGTCATCGTAGATGGGCAAAAGCCAATGGTAAACCTCCCCTATTAGGTCATCAGGCAGGATATGACAATTTTATAGAAATTGCTAATTCATGTTATGACAAGGGCATCAAGATTGTTTCAGCCTATGCTTTCTCTCAAAAGAACTGGAAAAGAAGTCAGGATGAAGTGGGCTATCTAATGAAATTATTTGCAAAATCTTTTAGCCACAAAAAACTAGACCAGATTATCAAAAGGGGTATCAGGGTAATATTCCTTGGTCGTAGAACTGAGCTTGACAAAAGCTTAGTAAAAAAAATGACCGAACTCGAGAATCAGACCAGCAATAATCAAGATGGCGTTCTAGCAATCCTCATTGATTACGATGGTAGAGCAGAAATAATCGAAGCTGCTAAAAAACTAAAAGAAACAAATCAAGAAATATCTGAACAAAACCTTCAGCAAGCAATGTGGAGTAGCCAAGTAGCCGATCCAGACCTAATAATAAGGACTTCGGGCGAGCAGAGATTATCTGGATTTTGGCTATGGGGCAGTAGCTATAGTGAGTTTGCTTTTATTGACAAGAACTGGCCTGACTTTGATTTACAAGATCTGGAAAATGTCTTGAAAGACTATAGCTCTAGAGAGAGAAGATATGGAGCAGGACAAGCATGAGCATCCTTATAGCTATCGTCACCTTCTCGATATTGGTATTACTTCACGAATTTGGGCATTTTATTTCAGCCAGAAGGGCAGGGATTCGAGTTGATGAATTTGGCATTGGTTTTCCTCCCAAAATCTGGGGTATTAAGCGCAAAGGAACACTATATAGCATCAACCTCTTGCCAATCGGTGGTTTTGTCAAGATTGCCGGAGAAGATAGCCAGGAGTCTGGACCCGACAGCTTTGTGGCTGCTAGCACCTATCACCAACTTCGAACATTGCTTGCTGGAGTATTAATCAATTTCTTAATTGGTTGGCTGATCCTAACCGGTCTTTTAATCAATGGTCTACCTTCACTAATTTTTCCTTTTGACATTAGTCAACTTGGTCATATTAAGGGTCAATTGGTTGAAACTACCCAACCAAAAGTCATTTATGTAGCTCCTGATTCTCCAGCTAGCCAGATAGAACTTGAGTCCGGGGATCAAATCATCAAAATTAATGATCAACAGGTTACCAATCAAAACCTTAGCCATCTGACCGAACAGTTTGCTGGTCAAGATATCCAATTAGGATACTTAACTCACGGTCAAGTAACTGAACAAAATTTAACCTTAGCTAGCCCCGAAGCAGACTCAGGCAAGCTAGGTGTAATTATTGAACAACAATGGAGCTATCGTCCTCTAGATGCTGCCTATGCTAGCCTGGTAATAATTATTAAATCCTTCAAGCTTACCTTAGAAACAATTGCCTCACTAATCACTGGCATTTTTATAGATAACCATGATGGTGACCAATTGACCAATTCGGTAACTGGGCCGGTAGGGATTGTTTCGGTCTTTCGTAGTAGCCTCAAGTTAGGATTTAGCTATGTGCTAGCCTTGACAGCCGCTATCTCTATTTCACTCGGTATTATGAATACGCTACCTTTACCCGCGCTTGATGGCGGTAGAGCCCTAATCGTAATTCTTCGGAAAATTGGAATCAAAATTGGTGATAAGTTTGAGCTTTACTATCACGGAACAGGGATGGTCATCCTACTTATTCTTATGGCATTAATCACGATCCGCGACATCCGCAACTTCTTCTAGTTAAAAACCATCATGACATTTGAGCCAAATCCAACTGACTGTTCTGGCGAGCAAAAACCACCCCCTGACTTTGACAGATTGAATCTGATCCCAGTTGTTGATCGAATTATTTTGCCCGAAAAAGCCGATTACTGTCTAGTCCCAATTACTGATACAAATACTAATCAGATTGAAGCTTACCACCCTAGAGATCTACTTGAGTTAATCAATCATCATAATAAGCCTGATGATAACATTACACAGGCTCAAACAGTAATCCGATTGATCCAAGAATACTGCAAATCAGATATCGAATTAGCCATCAAGCTAGCTTTGATTATCCGACCCTTTGCCAATTATAAATTACTATCAATAGCAGAATTAAGGGAAGATCTCAAAGTAAACCCGAATGATAAATTGATTGATGGTGATCAAGGGGTAACCTATTGGAAGATTGATCTAAATTACCTAATATCAAAGATTAATATTCTTATTAATAAAATTGATCAAGAAAGACTGAATATTTATCTCAGTAGCCTATCAACTATACTTAATGGCCTTCATCCTGATCAGTCCCCTAAAAATGCAGTTAGGAGATGTTTCCTTCGTCAACAAATATCTAGAATACTCAAAGCCATATGTTACTTACATCATTCCAGATAAACCACCTCAGGGCTTTGAGGGCAAATCGTTTTCTATCCTCTTTCAAATCCTCAAATACAAAAATACTTGACCCCAACATAAATACCCTGTATACTTGACATAGGCCTTAGAAGGCTTTTTTTATTGGTAAAATTTATTATGAAGAGCAAAGCCAACCAAGTAAATATCTTTAAAAGAATTGGAGATTTTTTTTCCAATTACACTGAAGAGGCTCGCAAAGTTACCTGGCCAAGTCGCCCGGAAATTATCAGGGTTACAATCATGGTGATCATAGTAACAATTATCAGTGCTACGATTATATTTATCCTTAATCGTATTTTTGACATATCATTAACAAGGTTTATCGAAATCAATGGCTAAATATAGATTCAAAGAACGTTCAATTAGAGACAATAATCCTCATTGGTACATTGTTCATACTTACTCAGGCTACGAAGATGTAGTAAAAACAAACCTAGAACAAAGAATTGAGTCAATGGATATGTCTGAAAAGATCTTTGAGGTAGTTGTTCCCAAGGAAAAACGTATTGAGATCAAGAACGGTAAAAGAAAAGTAGTCGAACGCAAAATTTTCCCAGGATATATTATGGTCTACATGGTTATCAATGACGACTCTTGGTATGTTGTTCGTAATACGCCTAATGTCACTGGTTTTGTAGGTTCAGGAGTAGATCCAACCCCTATGGCTGATGCTGAAGTTAAGTCTATTCGCAAACGTATGGGAATCGAAAATCCAGTATACGATATTGAATTCAGCGTTGGAGATTTAGTTCATATCATAGATGGTCCCTTCAAAGGATTTGATGGCACCATATCCGAAGTCGACCAGCAAAAGGGCAAAATCACAGTTCTGGTCAATATGTTTGGTCGCGAAACACCAGTAGAATTAGATTCATTACAAGTAAAGAAGGTATAATATGGCAAGCAAAAAAGTTATCGCAAATCTCAAAATGGTTATCCCCGGTGGTGGAGCAACCCCAGCTCCTCCTGTAGGCTCCAGCCTTGGACAGTATGGTGTTAATATGATGGAGTTCATCCAGGCTTTTAATGATGCAACTTCAGATCACAAAGGTCAGCAATTGCCTGTAAAGATTAAGATTTTTGAAGATAAATCGTTCAAGTTTAGCTACAGCCTAACGCCTGCAGATCAAATGATTCTAGCTGAGCTAGGAATCAAAAAAGGCTCCGGAGAACCCAACAAAAATAAGGTCGCTAGTCTAACAGATCAGCAGTTGACCAAGATTGCCGAAGCCAAAATGTCTGACCTCAATGCCAATGACCTAGAAGCTGCCAAAAAAATCATTGCTGGTACAGCCAAATCCATGGGGATTGAAATTAAAGATTAGATCAGTTAGTAAGACGTGGGAGATTCTGTCGGGAATCGCTATCACCACAAAAAAGGAACTATCATGTCAAAACCATTAGAAAATCAAGAGGAACCTGTTATTAATCAAGTTGAAAATTCTACCGAGGAACCCAAGAAGGCTAAGGCAATTAAAACTACAAAAAGTCCTAGTAACAAACCCAAAGATGCAATATCCAAGAAATCCAAGCGTTACCGCAAGGCGGCTGCACAGCTAGGTAAGGCTCTTGAAACACCTCAAGCTTTAGCCTCCGCCATCAAGCTCTTAAAAGACCTCGACCAGCCAAAATTTGATCCGACCGTAGAACTACACATCCGCCTAGGTGTTGATGTCAAGCATGCTGATCAAATAGTTCGTGGGACTGTAACTCTACCTTTCGGTACTGGTAAAACTATCAAGATTTATGCCTTGGTAGAGGCTGCAGATACAGCAGGAGCAATCAAGGCAGGAGCAATCGAAGCCGAAGAAGAAAAGATTATTGAACAACTCGAAAAAGGACAGCTAGAATTTGATGTGCTAGTAGCCACCCCCTCAAAGATGCCCTTACTCGGCAAGTATGCCAGAGTACTAGGCCCTAGAGGGTTAATGCCTTCACCAAAAGCTGGAACAGTTACTCAAAACCCGATTGAAGCTATAGGTGAGCTACTGAAAGGTCGAGTAGAATACAAGACTGATTCTTATGGCATCATTCATATTCCCGTTGGAAAAATTAGTTTTGAAAACCAAGCATTAGTAGATAATGCCCAAACTGTGATCAGTGCTATCAAGGCTGCTAAGCCGGGCACAAGCAAGGGTAAATATTTATTAAGTGCTTATTTGACATCCACTATGTCACCTAGTCTAGAGCTAGAAACTACCAGCTTCTAGTGTTTTATTAAGGTGACACACTGCGCAAGCTCACTAGGTTGTGTTATATCCAAAATTTGCCAAGTATTTCTTTATACATAGCTTAAAGTTTGCTACTTGGACTGGAGTGCTATAAAATAATATCATGATTAATAATCCCAATCTAAAAGCGCGGTATCTGGTAATCGAAGGAGCTGAAGCTTCTGGTAAATCTACTCAGGTCAAACTACTAATTGAATACCTGACTGACCGCAATATCCCGGCCCAAGCCGTTAGGGAGCCTGGATCTACACCAGCCGGTGAGGCAATTCGCAATCTCAATCAACATAGTGAATTTGACCTTGACCCAACAACAGAACTATTGCTAGCCTATGCTGCAAGATTAGAACTACTTAAAGAAGTTGCAAAGTCCCTCAAGGCAGGCTATTGGGTGATTAGTGACAGAAACTACCTCTCGACCTATGCCTATCAAGGCTATGGTCAAGGAATGGATATGTCTACAATCGACCAAGTGCACCGGGCTGTAATGCCTGATAATCTAGCACCGGATCATACTTTTGTGATCGATACAAGCTTTGCTACCAATCAAGCTAGACTTGAGTCACAAGAAGCAGAATTAGATCGTTTTGAGCGTATGGGTCCAGATTTTCATACTAGAGTACATCGAGGATATCAAGAATTAATTAAGAATCAACCAAATGTTACTCGGGTCAACGGCGACCAGACTATTGCAGCAATCCATGCTGATATTGTTAAGCATCTAGATACTAGTCATAGATAGGTAATTGATGAAATTTACAAAAGAGCAAGTCCAGCTTTTGATTGATGGTGCTATCGCAGTAATACCCACTGATACAATCTATGGATTTAGTGCCAGCGTCTTTAAGCCTGATGCAATTGAAAGAATTAAAGCAATCAAGTCTAGGCAGTACACCAAACCTTTCATAATCTTGATCGGAGAAATCTCAGAGTTGCGTGATCTAGGGGTAGATTATCAACCTTATATAAAATATATAGATCAGCTTTGGCCAGGACCCAATACTTTGATTTTTCCGTTTCAATCAAATCAACTAGGCTATCTTAACCCCGCCGGCAATACTTTAGCAATTCGTTTACCAAATCATCCAGAGTTACGACAATTACTTCTTGAAACTGGCCCCCTAGTCTCTACCAGCATTAATCTTGATAAGGGATCTCCTATCAATGACCCTGTTCTGATCAATCAACTCTTTTCTAACCAGATTGACATGATGCTTTCCGTGGGTAAACTTATTGCTAATCCTTCGAGCATCTATCAGGTTGATCTTCAATCGGACAGATTGATAAAGCTCCGCTAATGCCTAGTGCTATTATCCCCTCACATTCTTCCTATTCGGTGTTTAATAATATCAAACTATCAGGTGTGAATGGTCTGCTGACTAAAGGCAGGTGATGCGCTTGAAATAACAGGATCAATACAACTGGTTGAAGCCAATTGGTAAACCCTCAACACATTTGATACTTTTGTCAAGGTTTTATAATACCCAAAACTAAGTTAAACTATTAATGATGGATAGAGAGGTAGCAGAATTAATTAGACTAGAAGAAGAGCGTCAAGCCAATACGCTCAATCTCATTGCCTCCGAAAACCATACCTCCAAGGCAGTTAGAGAAGCTAATGGCTCAATCTTTACCGAAAAATACTCTGAGGGTTATCCTGGCAAACGTTATTATGCAGGTTGCGAAATAGTTGATCGTCTTGAATCTCACGCGATTAATTTGGCAAAACAATTATTTGATGTAAACTTCGTAAATCTTCAGCCCTACTCTGGCTCAAGTGCCAACCTAGCTACCTACGCCGCCCTGGCTGGAGTAGGTGATAAAATCATGGGGCAGGCCTTATCTGATGGTGGACATTTAACCCATGGATCTAAGGCTAGCCTAGTATCTAGCTTTTTTAAGTTTGAGCAATACGGAGTCAATCAACAAGGCTGGATTGATTATGATAAGCTTGAAAAATTGGCCAAGAAATTTCAACCCAAAGTAGTAGTTGCTGGGACTAGTGCATACCCCAGACTAATTGACTGGGACAGATTGAAGAAAATTGCAGATCAAGTCAATGCCTATTTAGTCGCAGATATTGCTCACTTATCTGGGCTAGTAGCTGGTAAAGCAATCCCTAGTCCAGTAGGAATTGCTGATGTAATCACCTCTACTACCCAGAAAAGTATCCGTGGCCCAAGAGGCGGAATGATTATGACAAATGATGAAGAACTGGCAATCAAGATTGACCGGGCTGTATTCCCTGGCCTCCAAGGTGGTCCACATCAGCATAGTATTGCCGCTAAAGCTCAAGCTTTCCATGAAGCCTTACAGCCAGATTTTACCAATTATGCTTCGCAGGTCATCAAGAATGCACAAGCCCTTGCAAAAGCTTTGCAAGACCATGGTGTGGAACTTTGGAGCGATGGAACAGATACTCACCTACTAGTATTCAACAGCTATCAAGCCTTTGATCTAACTGGGCTAGAAAGTAAAGATCTTCTAGCAGATCAAGGTATTATTACCTCTCAAAGTCAAGTACCAAATGATCCCTTACCACCTATCCAATCTTCTGGAATTAGATTAGGTACTGCCGCCTTAACTACTCGAGGGATGCGAGAAGAACAAATGACAACAATAGCAGAAATTATTGTCAGAGTCCTAAGAGGGAAAGAGAATCTTAGATCAGATGTGCTAAGCCTAGCAAAACAATTCAAATTACCAGATTAAATAAAGGGGGTAAGTTATGGGAAATGACTTAATTCAGGTTGTCAATCAGCCTACGAGTAAGGGTTATGAATTATTAAATAGTATTGTTACTAATACTTCTGGCAATGTCTATGGTTTCTGGCCTTATGTTCCTGCTGACACAATTGCAGCCGCGATGGCTAGACTATCTAGAAGTCCTGATGATCTCAGAGTTAACCTACTTTTAGAATTTTCTAATGAAATTAAGCATCTAGATAGAATTCAACAACTATCCAGAGAAGTCGATAGAAACAAGACAAATAATCTCATGAAACGAGTTCTTACAGCCTATGGAGATGACTCAGTTCAACAGCTATTACCAATTCAACTAGTTGTTGAAAATACCTCAAACATTATGACAAAGACTATTGAGTGGCATAGATTAGGTGCCTATCTAGAACAATCTACAAGATACATATTCTTTGATCAAAAAATCAATGGCCACTACCGATATCATACTCCAGAAGAATTATCTGAATCTGATAAAATCTATTATCAATCTGTAATGGACCAAGTTTTTGACAACTATTCAGCCCTAGTCACCAAGCTAACACAATATATTCGAGACAAAAATCCAAAACCAATAGATAAGGGTGAATACCTTGCTTGGGTAGCAGCTACTAGAGCCCAAGCATGTGATAGTGCCCGACCTTTACTACCAGTAGCAACTACTTCAACAGTTGGCATAGTTGCCAATGCTCAAACTATCGAATATATGATTACTTCCTTAATTTCAAATCAGTTAATAGAAGCTCAAAAGCTAGGTCTATCAATCCTCAAGGAAGTTCGCAAGATCTATCCAGTATTCTTTGAGCGTGTAGACATGCCTAGTCGAGGATTAACTACCTCAGCTTATAAATCACAAATCAGTATGAATCTTGAGCAACTTGCCCATGAGCTCAAGTTCCCAAAAAGCCCTAATGATAAATCAGTCAGACTGATTAATGTATGGCCTAACTTTGAAGAAATTTATAGTAAGATACTCTTTGAATACACTCAGGCTGACTCAATATCGTTAAAGTCTATTACTGACCAGTACGACTCGGAATCATCAGAAAGACTCTGGGAAGCATTTATTGGCAAAAGAATGAATCGTAGGCACAAACCAGGCAAAGCCTTAGAGATAATCCATTATGAATGGGAAATTATTGGAGATTATGGGACATTTAGAGATCTTCAACGTCATCGAATGGTAGATGATATGCGTTGGCAAAAACTCTCTCCAGAACTAGGTTATGATGTTCCAGAATTGGTCATTGAAGCTGGTCTTGAATCAATCTTTCGGGAGACAAATGAGCTATCTCACCAACTCTACAACTACCTAGAGGAGACTCAAAATCAATCAATTGCCCAATACGCCTGCTTACTCGCAAATAAGATACGGTATCGTTTTGTAATTAATGCGCGTAGCCTAACGCATCTTCTTGAAATCAGAACTACTCCACAAGGCCACCCTGGCTATCGCAAAATCTGTCAAGAAATGTATAGTCAGGTAATGAAATCTACACCGGAAATCGCCAAGATGATGAGATTTGTCAGCCAAGATGAAGACCCAGAGCTAACTAGACTAGCGAGCGAACAAGCAACTGTCAAAAAATTAAAGGAACTAACCGAACAATGACAAAATATATCTTCGTAACCGGTGGAGTTATGTCAGGCTTAGGTAAAGGCATCACTGCAGCTGGTATTGGTGCCAATCTTAAGGCAGCAGGATACAATGTCGGTATCCTCAAATGTGATCCTTATCTAAACTTTGATGCAGGGACCCTCAATCCAAGTGAGCATGGAGAGGTCTATGTAACAAAAGATGGAGCCGAAACTGACCTCGACCTGGGGCATTACGAAAGATTTCTTGATCTAGAATTAGATCAAAGTTCTTCTCTAATGAGTGGTAAGATACTTAGTCAAGTCATCCAAGACGAGAGAGAAGGGAAGTACCTTGGTAAAACAGTTCAACTTGTTCCACATGTAACCAATAAAATTCAAGAAGATATCATAAAGTCTGCTAAAAACTATCAGATAATGCTTGTCGAAATTGGTGGAACGATTGGAGACATAGAGGGACTAACGTTCATAGAAGCAATTCGGCAAATGAGAAGGCGAGTCGGACCCAGTAATGTAGCCTATGTTCACCTAGTATATTTACCTTACCTCATTACTAGCAAGGAGTTCAAGACCAAACCTGCTCAAAATAGTCTCAAGATTTTGCAATCTTATGGTATTAAGCCAGACCTAGTCTGTGCAAGATCTGACCAAGCAATCAACTCTTCTAGCCTAGAGAAATTGAGCATCTTTGCTGACCTAGACCAAGAATACATCGTTCCTCTTCCTACACTAGACAGTGTCTATGAAGTCCCCCTCTATCTTAGTAAATTTTCAATCACCAAGATATTTTCTAAGCTCTTAAATCTTGATCAATACAGTCCTGATTTTTCGATATGGGAAGCCTTAACTGACAAAATAGCTAGTAGTAGTGGCAAAAATGTCACAATCGCTATAGTCGCTAAGTATCTTGACAATCAGGATACTTATACTAGTATTGTCGAAGCCCTTAAATCAGCTGGTTGGGAACTTGGAGTAACAGCTAAAATCAAATGGGTTGATAGTGAAGATCTGGAAAACCTAGAAACCAATCTTGTAGATTGTCAAGCAATCTTGGTACCTGGTGGTTTTGGTTCTAGAGGAATCGATGGTAAGGTGTTGGCTAGTAAATTTGCCCGTAAAAATCAAATCCCATATCTGGGGATTTGCCTCGGTATGCAGACAGCAATCATTGATATAGCAAGAAATGAACTCGGCTTAACTGATGCAAATAGTACTGAGTTTGACACTGATACCAAAGATCCAGTAATCCATCTCATGGATGAACAAAATCACGTAACAAAACTTGGTGGGACTATGAGACTAGGTAATTACCCAGCAATACTTGAGGCTGAGTCAATTATCCATGGGCTATATCAGTCCAGCCAAATTACCGAACGTCATCGTCATCGCTATGAAGTCAACAACCTATATAAGTCAAAGCTAGAATCAGTGGGGGTTAAGTTTGTGGGACTATCTCCAGATAGAGAGCTTGTGGAATTTATCGAACTAGATCAATCAATCCATCCATTTTTTGTAGCGACTCAAGCTCACCCCGAATTTCGCTCTAGACCAATGAAACCTCACCCTCTATTCTTGGGCTTACTGAAAGCAACTATATCAACAGACCGATAGTGTAGCCAAAAAACAAAACCCATAACCTTGACCGTATCTTACGGTACATACCTGTCACTGTTACTTCTCATCATATCTATATATATGATTTATCACAATAACAATAATTCTAGATCCATAATCTATTACTCCAAGCGAACAGGTTTGTTTTGGGCGGCTACAGACCTGACTCCCAGCCGTTATTAAATCAAATCTCCGAGGAATATTGTAGGATTTTTTGAGCAAAGTAGCTCATATCATCCTCCGAAACCACGTCTTCCGTCTTGTCATCCCTCAAAACCCGAGGGCTTAGCTTCACGTCATCCTCCGATTGTTCATAGAACAATACGGGGGATCCACCCCTACTGGCACTTGGATAATCCCTTAATTCGGAATACTAGATATTTTATACCATACAAATAATCAAAGGACACCATAAGCGTAATGGATACTTAGGCGCTCGGATACTTTGGTTTTGCTGTATTTTATATGATACAATAAGTCTTATGAATCCAATTAAAAAAGTCCTATTAGTCGAAGATGATAGTCAGCTAAGCAAGATCTATCAGACCCGATTAGAAGCAGAGGGCTTTGAGCTCAAAGTTGCTCAGGATGGCGAAGAAGGATTGGCAATCGCCTTAGACTTCAAACCAGATTTAATCCTGCTTGACATTATGATGCCAAAGATTTCCGGATATGATGTATTGGATATTTTAAAAAATACTCCTGAGTTCAAATCCAAGATTGTAATTATCAGTGCGCTTTCTCAGCCAAGTGACATCCAGCGAGCAAAATCCCTCGGAGCTGATCAGTATCTAGTCAAGTCTCAAGTCAGCATTGCTGAGGTAGTAGATACAATCAAATCCCTAGTCAGTTAATCAATGTCTAGCTATCTTGCCCAGATTGGCAGATCGGTTAATCTGACTCTTGCCGAACTTAGATCAATCTATGCAGTCTCAGAAGTTTTCTCTAATGAGTTTGTCCAATTTCAAACCAAACTAGCCCCTTCAATAAATCAACTCGGGTCTACCCCAAAAGTAGCTGAGATAATAGAAGATCTTGATAATCCTCAAGATTTATTTTCTAGAATTAAGCAAATCATAATTTCAACTCTACCAAATAAGCAAAAACTTAACCTCGCAATCTCAAACTATAGTGACTATAATCTTAGCTCTACTCAGCTTCTCAGACTAAAAAAACAACTAAGCCAGCGAGGGATGAAAGTTAGGCTGGTTTTGCCAACCTCAGGCAAACAAGCCTTGACCAATACTCAAACATTTCACAACAAGCTTGACCAACTCCCAAACCTAGAGTTACTGATCATAAGATCAAACAATAAATTCTTCCTAGCTAAAACAATTGGAATCCAAAACCCAAACCTGTATAGTCTTCGAGACTATCACAAGCCTGGCAGGGATAGCAAGGTAGGCATGCTACCTCCTAAGCTTGCCCAAATCATGATCAACCTGGCTCAACCAGGGCTAGATGATCTAATCTATGACCCATTCTGTGGAACTGGCACTATTAATATTGAGGCTAGCCTACTAGGACTCTACAATGTTGGCTCTGACAATTCAAAGGCAGTCCTTGAATTAGCCAAACAAAACCTAACTTGGCTCTTTGAACAAAAAAGCCTAGTTGGGCTTCAGCCTAACCCCTATCGACCAGTCACAGAATCCTTAGTCCAAGGTCTAGATTTATCAGATGCGACTACTAAGCAATCCCTAGATCAACTAAATTTTAAGGGTCGGATCAAAATTGTTAGTGAGGGCTATCTTGGGAAAAATTTTGAATCACATCCAAATCTAGAGCAAATCCTTGAACAAAAATCAAATCTAGAGTCAATCTACTCTCAAGTCTTAACTCTCTGGTCCAAAGATACAAGAATTGACCGAATAGTAATTTGTACCCCCAATTGGCAACTAGATAACCAATCAATATCACTGGGACTTATTGACCAAATAAAAGATTTGGGATATAATTTATTGAAGTTTGGCCTTGAGGCGGCGAATAATCAATTGATATATGGTCGTCCCGGTCAATTTGTAAGAAGAGAATTATTAGTATTGGAGAAGAGTAATGTCAAAAACTAAAGCCGGTGGTTCTACTAAAAACGGAAGGGATTCCAAGGGTCAAAGACTAGGTCTCAAGCTTTTTGGTGGACAAATTGTCAGAACTGGTCAAATTATTTTGAGACAACGTGGTACCAGATATAAATCTGGAAATAATACTTTTAGCTCCAAGGATCAAACCATCCACGCCAGCCAAGATGGCAAAGTAGCCTTTAGGCAACGCAAAGTTCGCAATTATGCTGGTAAGCCAGTAGTAAGAACTTACGTAGACGTGGTAGATACAGCACTCTAGGGTTGGCAAAAGACTCCAAGATTCTTGCCCTTGCACCAATGGAGGCAGTGACCGATTGGGTATTTCGCTCTATCGTTGAGATCCATTCTCCTGCCGACCTATATTTTACTGAATTTTGTTGTGTAGATAGTTGGGATACTCCTGGCTGGGCTATTAGCTCAAAACGTCTTAATAGGTACCCAGGTGAGAATAAATTGATTGCTCAGATCTGGGGATCAAACCCAGATAAGTATTATCAAGTCGCCAAGCATCTTAATGCCAACAACTACCAAGGGATCGACATCAATATGGGATGTCCTGATAAGGCTGTCATCAAAAAAGGTTGCTGTGCAGCCTTGATAGATAATCCTGCCTTGGCTCAAGAAATTATCGAAGCAACCAAAAATGGAGCCGGAAATCTACCAGTCAGCGTTAAAACTAGGCTTGGTAATAAACAAGATCAATCTATAGAGTGGATAAGTTTTTTGGCTAGTCAACAAATAGATATGCTGACTGTTCATGGCAGATTAGCTAAAGATATGAGTAAATATCCTGCTGATTGGATGAAAATAGGTACTTGTGCTAACATTGCCAAATCAATTAATCCTAAAATTAAGTTCCTAGGTAATGGTGATATATTAGACCTGGATCAAGCCAATCAATATATCAATCAATACAATCTCGATGGAGTAATGATAGCTAGAGGAATTTTCTCAAACTTCTTTATATTCAGTGACCGCAAAGGTACAAAACAAGAATTACTAAATGTTGCCCAGAACCACTTAAAGCTATTCATTACGGCCAATCAGGGTTTTTCTAATCGTCGCTATGCTAGTATTAAAAAGTTTTTCAAAATGTATATTAGAGAGTTTGATGGTGCTGATAATCTACGTGCCAAACTCATGAATACTACTAGCCCTGAGCAAGCACTTCTTCTTTTATCTTCTTAAGAAATTCAGGAGTAACTTGCCCAGTTGTACCAGACACCAAACAAAGTGTTCGCCTCCCATCCTTATCCTGAGAATTAAGAAAATACGGACCCACCTTGATATATCCTCCATATCTAATTGTATTTCTCGTAGTCGGATTCAGGTATATTTCTCTGTATTCTGCACCCTGTTCCATACAAGGAGCTCCATGTCTTTCGTACACCAAGGCAGTCGGCAAAGAATAAACCATATTCCCACCACCATCTTTAATCTTTATAAAATCACCTCTAGGTAAAAATCTTTCTGGAAGATGACTTGTTAATAATAGTTTTTTATTGGGATCAGATGGATCTAGGGTATGCATAATAGTTATCAGATCTTGATCCCTCTGCATCCTAGATAGACTCTTGTCTTGACACTGTTGTGGTATCCATAAAGTGGGGGGGGGTACCCTTCATAATATTCTACTAAGTCTTCTAAAAGACTCCTACCTAGCCCAAGATATTCACCAGCCTTTCTAGCTTCACTCATTACAGCCCCTAAATTACAATGGTATAATACCATAATATGGGTCAAAAGTTTAGACTATCAGCAAACACCATCAAATCAAAACTCACGTTTCGCAATATTATCATTGCTATTGCAATCATTGGCCTAATCAGCCTAACTTCATCTAGTATCCCCCAATTCAAGAACTTGACACAGACTATCAAAGATATCAACCTAGCGATCTTATGCTTGGCAATCTTGCCACGTATACTCAGTATTTATTGTCAGGCTGGATATTTTAGGAGTATCATCATCAATGATAAGAAGCATCCTTGGCCAGCCATCTCACATATAGCACCCTTCTGGACAATGAATACCATTAATCTACTAGTTCCAAGCGGAGGAATTGCTGGAATAAAATATATGCAGACCAAACTATATCCAGATATAAAATTTAGCGAAATTAGCTCTGCAAATTTCCTATTCTATATATTTAATGGGCTCGCAATCTTTAGCTGGCTAGTTATTGCCTTCTTTAGCCTAATCTGGAGTGATAATATCGACTTAATCAGCTTCAAGATTGTTTATATTATCCTAGGTCTACTGATTGTTCTAATGCTGGTCTTGATCCTGATCACGATTGCTATTGATTTCTTTAAAAATCTGACCAATATCGCCTTAATCCCGATTGAAAAACTAATCAAAAAATTCAGACCCAACTTTAATCGCGACCAAGCCGTAACTTTTATCAATGATCATCTTGATCAAATCCACCGCTTAATTACACAAGACAAAAACTTTATTTGGCCACTTGGTTTTGCGCTATTAGGAGTATTTGCCGATATCCTGACTATTACTATTGTTTTTTGGTCACTAGGAGACATTCTCAATATTGGAATTATCATAGTCGCCTATAGCTTTGCTCTGGGTAGTAGTATTGGCTCAATACTAGCAGGTGGAGTAGGGATTTATGAGACTGTGATGACTACTACCTTTGTCACCCTTGGAGTACCTCTTAGCTTAGCCTTGCCCGCTACTCTAATCTACCGTCTTGTCAGTGTCTGGATCCCAATCATACCTGGCGCATACTACTACAAACGCTATCCATCTAGACTAGAATCAAATCCTACCCCAGACGATGCTCAAGACATTTGACAAAGATCACATTGACTTAAGCTTACTACTTAGTCGCCCTATCCGAAGGCAAGACCGCCAAAGTTTAGCCCTGGTAGCTAGTGACCTTCTCTCAATCCACCAGGTAGAACCTCTATACCGAACAATTGCTGATAACTATCAGTTTTTTCTTGAGAACAAACCAGACCTCAATCTGCCAATATCAGATATTAACTACCTTACTAACCAACCAAGAAATTTTAACCAGATAGTGTATGGGACTGGATCTAGCTTCAATGAAAAGCTCAGATCTAGCGTTGCTAGATCTCTTGCCATTAATCCAATGGCTAGCCTTAGTTTCATTGGTCAGTCTAGTAAGTGGCTACTAAATACAGATAAAGTCAATATTTCTAATCTAGACCTGAGGCTAATAATTGATATTCATCAATTCCGCAAGCTTACCAATGACCTTGACATCACCTTACCTCAAGATACTGATAATCTGATTCTCTTGGAAGACAGTATTAATAAGCTAATGACCAAACTGAGCTTATCTAGTATCGGCTTAATTCTCCGAGATAAATTGTGGCTATATTTTAGTCCAATTAATAATCTAATTATAAACTTCACAATCCCCAGTAGCTTAATGCTTGATCTAATCCAGGTAATTATTATTAGCTTTCAGGAACCGAACAATTCTGCATCTCTCAATCTGGTTGGTAGCATTTTAACCAAGATCCAAAGTAGCCAGCTCGAATTAAGCCTTGACCAGCTCAAAAGCCTTTTGGTTTAAGCGGACAAAAAATAAATAACCCTCCGATTGTCCGTAGGACAATACGGGGGATCCATCTCTGCTGAGGTTTAGATAGTCTTTTAATGCAAAATACTGGATATCCCATAAATCCCTAAGGGATTTTGGAATATGACGCAGGGGCGTCATATTCCGAAGCTCGGAGAGCTTACGGGGGATCCACTTCTACTGACATCTGGATAGTCTTTTGATACATAATGCTGGATCTCCGGTCTTGCCCTTCGGGCAACCCGAAGATGACGGGATGGAGGGCTGGGTTTTAAGAGGTGACGGAATGGAGGTTATGAAGCCTTTCAAGCTGATACGCTTGAGGATGCAGTTGGGATTTGTAAGTCTTGGATATTCAGGAAATCAGCAAAAAACAGAACTAGGAAAATGTAATGAACTAACCCGGACTCTAGATACTATGACTAGCAATCCCGACAACCAAAAGTTTGAATCTTATCTCAATCTGAAAGAAGTTTCTTAATATCAATAGACTTCTTACTTCTTACCGAAGGACTCAAATGCTCTAAGGATTTCCAGTGGAAGTGCAAATACCACGGTATTAGACTTGTCACTACTCAGGTCATTTAGAGTATTAAGAGTTCGCAAATGAAGAGCCCCTGTACTTTGCGCCAGAGTATCTGCTGCCAGCTTGAGATTCTCGGCAGCAATGACTTCACCCTTGGATTTGATCACAACAGCCCGTTTTTCACGTTCAGCCTCGGCTTGCTTAGCAATCACCCTTTGCATATCCTCGGGCAAAATAATATCTTTGAGTTCAACACTCTCAACACTAATCCCCCAGGGATCTGAAGTTGAGTCAATAATCTTACGGATTTTATCAGCAGCAGTTTCACGATTGGCTAACAACTGATCTAGGTCCATCTCACCACAAACATTACGCATCGTAGTCTGGGCTAGCTGGCTAATAGCAAAATAATAATTTTCAACTGCTAGTACTGCCTTGGAGGCATCATTAACCTTGTAGTAAATCACTGCATTTATCCTAGCTGAAACATTATCTTTGGTGATTGCCTCTTGGCTCGGTACATCAACAGTCTTGACCCGAATATCAACCTTGATCATGCTCTGAATAACTGGGAATATCAATCTCCAGCCCGGATCAACAATCCCCTTATAGCGGCCAAATTGAAATTTTACCCCTCTTTGATATTCATCGACTTGTCTTATACTGATCAGGATAATCACGATCACAATCACTATTATTACAATACCCATTACCAGCTCCCGATTAATACTCTAGTAGTATTATGCACTATATAAATACAAATATAAAGTATTAAATCCAAGAGTACCCAGCATTGACCCACCACTAGGCCTGTGCTAGACTTGGATTAGTCCTTGGTGGAATGATTTGTTACAAAACAAATTAACGGGGAAGTAGGGTGAGATTCCCTCGCTGTGCCGCAACTGTAAGCTTGCCTAGTCAAGCAAAGCCAGAATACCGTACCATCAATAGACGTGTCCTTCGTAGCAAAGGAGCGTGTTGATTTAGACACACCTAACCCTTTGCGATTAATATTTACCAAAGAGGGAAGTGATGAAAGTATCTACTATATTGACTGGCAACTTCAAGCAATCTATTAGATTTAAAGACCTAGCAATTCTTGGGATAGTCCTGATAATGATCCTAGCTACCTTTGCTACGATCAAAGTTTTTGCTGGACAAGTCGAACATAGATCTCTATCCAACAACCAACAACAATCGCTAGTTGTTGATCATCAGGATCAGTCAGTATCGACCAACCCTACTTCATCTGAATCAAATTCAACTCCAAGCCAAGAGCCCACTACCCAGTCCGATCAGTCTACACCAGCAGCAACCATTTCTGATAGTAACAATTCTTCTAGTCAACCCGAACCCAACATAGCCCCCCAGTTGGCAATAACTAATCCTAATCCTCCGACCAACCCTTCGAGTCAACCAAACCCAGAGCCTATCCAGCCTGAAACCTTAAATATTAAGCTCCAAATCAATACTGATTCAGTCATACCACTAAAAATACTAGCTGGACTCAACCATTGCCAGCTGCTTGAACAAGCTCACAGTCAAGGCAAAATTAGCCAGCTAAATATTCGCTATTTCCCCGAGTATTCAAGCATGGGGGTAATCAGCATCAATAATATCGGCGATGCCAATCAAGTATATTGGACTTATAAAGTCAATGGAGCTGGTCCACCCCTGGGTTGCTCTCAGGTTTTGGTCAAATCTGGAGATTTTGTATTATGGGAATATCAAGGTAAATAAGGAGTAAAATGCAAAAAATTATTAACTACATTATCACCCTAATGGCAACAACCGGTCTTGTTCTGGTTAGTCCAAGTCTAGCTTTAGCTAGCCCTGCAGTTGGTGGAACTGATTGTCAAATTCTCAGATCTACACAGTATCTCAATACTCAACAATCAATTACAACTGGAGAGATCAATGGCTTTGGTGGTAATTCGGACTGGTCTAGCATTGGTCTAGTCGCAGCTGGACTTGATCCAGCAAGCTTTAGTAATCAATCAGGTCCGACCATAATTGACTACCTAGTAAGTAATCCTTTGGATCCTGCTAGCTCAGCTACTACTATCGAGAAAAGGATTTTGGCAATTAATGCACTTGGACAAGATCCTCAAGATTTTTATGGAATAGACTATCTAGACCGACTACTTACTACTTATCAAGCCAACCAATTAGGTGATCCTAGTCTCCTCAATGATGATATATTTGGAATAATTGCACTCATTGGTAGTGGCCAAACCAATCAAGCAGTCTTGCTTGATAGTCTCAATTATTTGATAACCAATCAAAGTCCTGATGGAGGATTTGGCTATAGCTTGTCCAGTGGTTCCGATACCAATGATACTGCTTCAGCATTAGTGGCTTTGATCAGTAGCAAACAAGCAGACCTTGCCCATTCTAATCTTGATCTAGCCATCAGTAATGCGGTGACCTACCTGCTGAATAGTCAAAATACAGATGGTGGTTTTGGCTACTTGCCTGGTGACATCTCTGATGGATCTTCAACTACTTGGAACCTGATTGCTCTCAATGCAATTAGCACCAACCAAGATGTTCAAAGTTATCAGGAGCTAGCTAGCCAATGGCTGACTAGCAACCAACTTGGTGATGGCGGCTTTGGCTACCTAGCTGAATATGGATCTGATACCTATACCACCAGCCATGCCATAATTGCTTTGACCGGTAACACTTGGCTTAACCTAAGACCAATCCAATTGAATTGCCCTGATCAACCCATTGATCCAATCCAGCCAGTAGTTGAAGATGTCTCAACAGATTTGCCTAATCCATCTACCCAGGCTGAGGTGGGTGAAGTATTAGGCTACACTCAAGTAACCAGCTTGCCAAGTACTGGCAATTTGAATCCTTTGTCTATAATCATTGTCCTAATTCCACTCGCTGTAATATTAAGAAGAATTACACGTATTGAAACAGCCTAATCGCAATCGATCATTGATGACAAAAAGATTGTTTTCTGCTTTAATTTAGTTGTATGGCAGACCACCTAAGACTTGGAGTAATCGGACTATTCAGTAGTGGCAAAGACTATTTTTCAGAATACATACTCGATCATTATTCGGCCGATCATCAATCGACTAGTGATGCGGTAAGGGCACAAATCAAAAAAAACAATCTAGGTAATCTTGATAGAGACAATATGGCACTAGTTGCAAATCAAACTCGAATTCAAGAAGGCAACGATTATTTTGCCCGATTAGCCTATGATTTGCTTGATTCGAAGCAACAAATTTGGCTAGTAAGTGGCATGCGAACAATTGAGGAAATTAATTACCTCAAGGCTCAAGGGTTCAGGATAGTCTTGATAAATGTCAAACCCGAGATTAGATACCAAAGAGCCATTAAGCGAGGTAAGATCGGAGAAAACATTAGCTTTGAATACTTTAGAGAGCAAGAAGATCTTGAGTTGCATTCCAAACTTAGTACCTTTAGCCTAGCCAGGGTTTTAGAAGCGTATGACTACCAACTAAACAATGACGGCGACCTTGAACAGTTTAATGAATCAATCAAGGGATTTATCGACTCTTTAATAAATTAAACCAAGATATTCGATCTATCAGTACTCCATAAGGCTAGCTCAACGGATGGACGGAAAATTCCCACCAATAATATAACACCCGTATAATCTTTGTTAGATAATTAATTAACAAGGAAGGAGTGTCGCTATGCGAATGCTATCACATAGCTTGGAATATGCACCAAGCAGGGATAAGAGTCAGTCTAATAGCTATAAGT
>JAGOAT010000007.1 GCA_017983775.1 Candidatus Saccharibacteria bacterium
CCGTTTGTCTTTGATCAATTCATTATGCACTGCTTGTGTAGTAACCTGCTTATTATTACCAATTCCTTGAATTTTTTTGGCAATCTCTGAAAAATGCAATGGTTTCTTGGCTTTCTTGAGGGCTATATACATCCTGTCTCGAATAGATCGAGGATTAACACTAGGCCAAACATGTAATCCCCATAATCCATCCAATTCCCTAACCATTCTTGAGCTATTGGCTAAATGCTCTATTGTCTTATTATGATGCTTACTCTCGATTTCAGACAATAACTTTTCAAGTTTAACAGGTTTGTTATAAGTCTTAAGAATACGAATCAGGCTATCATGTAGATCGATAATGTCTTCTGCGCAATAAACTTTTTGATCTAAAACAATACACTCATAAAGATCGTGTTTATCAATCAAAACGAATTCAGGATTTGTTTCAAGCAAAAACTTAAGATTTTGGATGTCATCTTTATTTAAATTCAAGCGTTCTAACAAGGCATCAAAAGCCAAAAGTCCACCAGACTCCTTAAGTAATTCAATCACCTCATCAGAAAGTTGATGCCTATGATCATGAAGATTCTTAAGTCTTTTAGTGGCTGCCTTCTCTATTTGCCTAACCCTCTCCCTAGTAACTCCAAGCTGTTGACCAATCTGCTCAAGCGTATGGTTATCGTTACCAAGAATTGCGAATCTTCTAGCAATAATCTCTCTATCTCGATCTTTTTTAAGAATCGAAAGATACTGACCAACTAGATCAGATAAGAAACTACTATTTATTGAACTAACTTTACTCATAATGGATGTTACATCTATATTTTAGACTATTTAGTAAGATTAATCAATAACTTATTCGCTAGTTTTTATTAAATTTTGCTCTGGAATTTCTTGTTTATTCCAAACTGCATATTTACAATCTGGATAACGCTCGCAACTATAAAATATCTTTCCACGTTTAGTTCGCTTCTCAATTACTTCACCCTGATCACAGTCTGGACACTTTGCAATAGCAGTCTTGACTGAACGCTTATACTTACATTCGGGAAAATTTGAACAAGCGATAAATTGCCCGTATCTCGATTCCCTGATTAGTAATTGACTTTGACACTCTGGACATTTCTCTTCTAGCTCCTGTTTTGGCGCCTGATATCTAGGTATTTGATCTAATCTATCATCTAATGTTTTATGCATTGGATCATAGGTCATCTCTACTACCTGATACCATATTCTCTTACCTTCTGCTACTTGATCGAGTTCTGATTCCATTTTGGCTGTAAAATCTGGATCTACTACAAAATCAAAATTATCGGCTAGTAATTCAGTCACTGGAAAAGCTAATAGGTTGGGCTTAAGCCTGCCTTCTTCCTTCTGAGCATAACGTAATAATAATGTTGAAATAATACTAGCATAAGTAGATGGACGCCCTACACCTAAGCTTTCCAACTCCTTGATCAAAGTAGCTTCACTATAACGAGCAGGTGGCTTGGTGAACTTTTGTTCCATTTCAAGATTTTTTAGCTGTAAATCATTACCAGCCTCAAGTTCAGATAAATCAACAAATTTACCTTTGTCAACCTCAAAAATCTCTTCAAAACCAGGATAGACCCTAATCCTTGCTTCTGATATTAAATCATAGATATTGCCATTATCTACCTTGGCTTCTATTTGTACTTTAAATTTCTGGTAGCGACTTGGCTCCATTCGACTAGCTATTGCCCTGTTGCGAATCAATCGATAGAGTTTCACTGCCTGATTATCAAAATCCTTCAAACCTTCTGGGGTCTTATTAACATCACTAGCTCTAATAGCTTCGTGAGCCTCTTGAGCTCCTTTGGTAGTAGTCTTGAATTGACCTCGCTTCTTATCAGCAATAAGTCCATTCTTATCAAGATACTTCTCAATAGCATCAATGGCATCTTTGCTAATGCTAGTACTATCCGTACGCATATAAGTAATATGACCAGCTTCATAGAGCCTTTGTGCCAACATCATAGTCTGCTTACTACTTAATCCTAGCAACCTTGATGCATCCTGCTGAAGGGTAGATGTCTTATAGGGAGGCAAAGGCTTCTTGATAGATTCCGTAACTATGTTTTTCTTGACTTGATACTTCGCTGTCAAAAGTTCTTGTTCGGAGTCTTTGGCAGAATCACCGTTATTTAGGTACTTTTGATCGGGATCCAATAGCTTGGCTTTGATTGCCTTGATTTGCGAATGATCTAATTCTACCTCAATTGTCCAATATTCTTCTGGCTTGTGAGCAATAATCTGCTTCTCTCTATCGACAATGATCTTCAAAGCTACCGACTGAACCCTGCCTGCAGATAGTCCAGATTTAACCTTTCTCCACAAAACAGGTGAGAGACTGTACCCAACCAATTTATCTAGCACTCTTCTAGCTTGCTGAGCATAGACTAGATCCATATCAATCTGACGATAATTCTTCATTGCACTCTTAATAGCCGTCGGAGTAATCTCTGCAAATGTAATTCTTTTGATCTCGACCTTGTCTCGATCTTTTTTTGGGATCAATTCAGCAACATGCCAGGCAATCGCCTCACCCTCACGATCAAGGTCAGTTGCCAATACTACTTCTTGAGCTCCACTTAAGGCTGCCTTCAATTCTCGGACCTTTTTTGCCTTATCTTTAGGAATAATATACTCAGGCTTGAAATGATCTTCAATATCTATACCCATCTTACTTTTTGGCAGATCTCGAACATGACCAAAACTAGCAACTACTTGATATTTGTAATCCAGAATCTTAGTAATTGTCTTCGCCTTAGCTGGTGACTCTACTACAACTATTTTTTTTGAACTCATAGACTTCATACTACCCTTTAGCCCGAAGCTTGTAAACTCCAAATCCCAGTTTTTGTCTTAGTAATCAAGCCTTTTAACTCCAATTCTACCAATAACCTAGCTGTATTTTTTGCATCCAATTCAAGGGACTGAATAATTTTATCCTGCTCACCTACCCCAGAACTAATTAGATCTAGAATAGCTTGACTAAGCTTATCCAATCTCAAACCAAGCTTACTGCTGACAAGCTGTCCACTAAGCCCTAAATCTTCGAGAATATCATCTACAGAACGAATCAATGTAGCTCCTTGCCTGATTAGCGTATTAGTACCTTCAGATGCTTGACTATTAATTGGACCGGGTACAGCATAAACAGTTTTACCCAAATCAAGTGCCGCATTGACAGTCAAAAATGTTCCACTCTTGATTCCAGCTTCTACTACAATCACCACCTCAGCAAGTGCCGCTATCAGGCGATTACGCATCGGAAAATGCCAAGCCAAAGCTTGCTCTTCCTGTGAGTACTCTGAAATCAGCCCACCACCTGATTGGCAGATCTGGTTAGCTAATCCCTGATTTTGCCTAGGATATATTTTGCCTAAACCTGAGCCCAAAACAGCCAAAGTATACCCAGACAAGCCCAAAACAGCCTGTTGACTAATCATATCTATCCCATATGCCAACCCACTAACCACCCCAAGTCCTGCCCTAACCAAACCTTGAGCAATTTGAATAGATACTGCAGTACCATATCCACTTGGTTTCCTCGTACCAATCATTGCTACCAGGCGGATATCTGATCTCAATGTTCCTCTCAGATATATTTGATCGGGAGGGCTGTATAATTGATGAAAATTATTTGGATAGAGTGAGTGCATCTTTGTCACTCGTTTAATCATCGATAAATCTATTATATAGCAACTTAAAAACAAAACCAACCCAAAATCAAAATCGGTTTTCAATGGGACTCCTTACATGCTGATACCTGTTGGGATAATGTTTCCCAAGAGGACTCCTTGTGAAACAGATTAATTAGGGTTGACATTTTAATGTCAGTATGTTAGAGTGTATTACTGTAATCTGCTGGTAATCCCTAGATCTACCCTCCACTAGGTTTGCTAGCAGATTTAGCCCTCATTAGCTTTCGCGACTATCTATGATAAGACGAGTCGAAAAATCCAACCCAGACTGATGTCTATGAGGTGGGAAAGTTTGTGAGGCGAAATCAGTTAAGAAGCTCGATTCTTAGTTGATTTTGTCAATCACCCTACTAACCAAACTAACTGGATCTGAATCATAGATATTATTGGTACTATCGTATCCTGCATGATCAATAATTACACTAATATTATCGATAATTCCTTTTGAACCAGTAAGAATACCGAGGGGTTTATGATGACCAACTGTAATAGCTATTTCTTCAAGTGTCCCAATCCTACCACTGATCGCAATCACCGCATCTGCCGAGAATATCAAGGGCAAGCTTCTAACAAAATATCCTCCGCTATTAAAGGCAACTGCATCATACTGATCAACCCCATGACCAAACTTATCAATATGGGCTTTATAACTATCCATAGGTGAAAAGCCCATTGCAATCTGTCCATTTTCCGCCCTAAAGCCCTTCAAAACAGCATCTAATACACCTTCACCAATACCGGTTAATAATATTCCACCCCGTTTAGCAATCTCTTGACCAACAATCTCCGCCTGAGTCATTGAATCAGATCTAATATCTTCCGCTACACTACCAATCACGGCTATTTGATACTTTTTGCGCATATTTTTATCCTCCTAATTAATTGACTAGCCAGATTGAACTAGTTTCAATCTGGCTAATGATTCATCTTTGCCCAGTAAAACCATAATATCATAGACCCCCATTGCACCGACCTGGCTAGTCAATCCAGCCCTCAAACTCATCATTACAAATCTAGTATTCAGACCGCTAGCCTGAATAAAATCCTTGATTTGAGTCAATAGTGATTGCTTATCCCAATCATTATTGACTTCAAGAATTCCTATCAATCTCTCTATCACGGTCAAGAATTCTTGTTTTTCTAGATCAAATTGATCAAGGATATCAAGATCAAATTTTGGTCGACGGTAAAGAAAGTAAATCTTATCTAAATATTGCTTAGGGTTGATAATTTTGTCTTTTTCTATTGATAGAACTCTTTCCAAATAATTAATATCGGATGGATCACTCAAGAAACTTTGATCTGACTCCCACTCTGGATCAAAATAATCCCTAAGAAGTGGCTTAAATCTTTCAACCAATTCCGGCATAGTTAAAAGCCTCAACTGTTGCCCATTAAACCAATTAAGCCTTTCTTGGTTGAACATAGCCGGACTGAGCTGTATTGAATTTGGATCAAATGTTTGAACTAATTGATCAAGGCTAAAAATTTCTTGAGTGCTTCCAGGGTTCCAACCAAGTAATGCCAGATAATTAATAATTGCTTCGGGCTGATAACCCTCCTGCTTCAATAGCATCAGATCACTAGCACCAGTACGCTTTGAAAGTTTCTTCTTGTCCTCACCCAGCACTACAGGCAAATGCAAAAAATTCGGAGCATACCAACCAAGTGCTTGATAAACCAATTGGAACTTTGGGGTAGAAGCGATAAATTCTTCTGCTCGAATCACATCACTAATCTGCATCAAATGATCATCGATAATATTTGCAAAGTTATAAGTAGGATATCCATCAGACTTTATCAAAATGAAATCCTCTATGGTACTCAAGCTAACAGACTGCTTACCCCTAAGACCATCTTCCCAATCTACCTTATCTCCAGCTACACTTGAAACTCTAAATCTAATCGGTACATCGACCCTACTATCACCAGATTGATTATCGAAATCCTCGCCTCTAAATACAAAGCTTCTTTTATCCTGTTTGGCCTTTTGCTTAGCCTCCTCTATTACTGATTGATCCAAATCGGAATAATAGGCCAACCCTTGATCAACCAATTCATGAGCAAACTTTTGATAAAGTTTTAGCCTTTCAGATTGTCTATATGGCCCATACTCGCCCCCAATCTCAGGACCTTCATCAGGATTAATCCCCAACCAATTAAAAACTTGGCGCATTTGAGCTTCTGCACCACTGACAAATCTTTGTTGATCAGTGTCTTCAAGCCTCCAAACAAACTGTCCGGATTTGGATTTGGCAAAAAGATAACAAAATAAAGCAGTCCGGATTGAACCCAAATGCAAATAACCCGTTGGACTGGGTGCAAACCTGGTACGAACCGGATAATTACTCATTTAGATATTACTTGCAACCTTAATCAATTGATCCTTAGCTAGTTGACTACTATCCCCTTCTATCCTATACCACAATCCATCCTTGATCCAACTAATCTGATTATCTCCATAGATATACAGGGTCTGACCACCAGTTCTCAGTGCTTGATAGCTATCACTAATGCTACTGATATAGTCTTCAATCAAATCCTGATCTGTCCACTGACTAGCTTGCTGAGAAACGGCCATAGTTGCCCTGTCTGCAGTATTAACCAAACTATAAGTCAAACTATTATCCTCGACTTTAATCTCTCGACTCAATTGCCACCCACTAGGGAGGTATCCAGGAACACTAGTAGCAATCCCTGCCCTAGCTCCAGCAATCTTAAGTGCCAGACTAGGATAATTAACTTGCCAGACATAAACCAAGATTACAGCAAGTGCCAATGCGCTTCCTGCTAATTTAGCAATTCCAGGACTAGGTAGGGCAACTTTACGGGCAAAGAAGTTTGAAAATCTACTCTTTGTATCCCTACCAAGAATACTGGCCTGTTTATTCAAATCTGGCTTCAATCTACTGGTCTTTTCTGATAGATTTGGTTTTATACCATTACCCACTTCGCTAGCCTTAGTGGAAATATTTTTTAATCTGTTACCCAGGCCAGTAGCTGAATCTTTGACTTTACCTAGATAATGTCTTGAGCTGGATTTATTCTTCTTTCTATTGCTATCAACTGCTAAGTCGGCAACTAACTGATTATCGGCAATCATCTGCCCATAATTATCAGTCTGCTGAGTTTCTGAGGGTTGGGACTGATACTCCCAATCCTGATAATTAATATTATTTGCTATCTGGCTAGGATTTTGGTCAGAGTAATAATTATACTGATTTCCTAATTCTGTAGTTGGCTGATAATAATCTACAGTAGACTCAGGGTAACGATCCTCAACTGGGTAGGCTGAAACCGTATCCTGTATAATTTGTTGATGGCCTGAGAATTGATTAGAGTTATTACTAGGAATATCAGTGGCTGGATTTTTACTAAAGCTCTGCTCTAAGTCATTAAATTGATCATCACTTAATACACTGGCAATTTTGGATTCCTGGACTATTGGCGGTTGAGATTGATTAGTGCTTTGATCATTTGTAGACTGAACTGCTGGGTTGACTTGCTGATAGTCGACTGGAATCGGATCAAACTGTTGGGCATAATCCATACTAACATTTTGCGATTTACTTGGTAGAGATAGATTAGTAGCTGTTGATTCTGCCACACCAATCTTCATTGGGTCACTAAATGTAGATGACTGTTGATTGAGATTAGTATCCTCTAATCCTGACCTTTTATCTAGTACCTTATTGGTAGCTCTGAACTGAGTTTGGGGTTGAACATCAACTGATGGCTTCCCGACCATTGGAGCTACTACTGAATGACCACCAACCTGAGAATTCACCCTATTTGACACACTATCCCCCTGTGGTTTATCTGAAAAATTCTGAGACTTAGCCTGAATATTGGCAGTTTTTTCTGTATTACCAAAAGCCTGACCACAAGTGGTACAGTAATCGCGTCCAGCGATTTGGATAACGTTACTACCCTGACAATTATCGCAACTCATAAGCTTTAATAGTATTATATATCAAACCCTTTCGATATCCAAAACAAAATTTCAAAAACCCCAAGACCCCATTTTCTGTCGCGGACTGTCCGCGACTTTTACCATCCTGCCAGATTAGAGATGTCGCGGACTGTCCGCGACACCCGCCACATCCATGGCATATTAATCTTGCACTCACTGTCAAGGCAGAAGGATATTTGGAATTATGCTGGCTGTTTGGTGTTACCACTGCAAGTCTGTTCATTCCAAAGACCTTGACTCTTTATTCTTGCTATCTCCTCACTGACCTTAAAATCAGCTTGGTATAAATAGAGTTGATTATCATAAGTGTACTCATGAGCATACCCCTGCTCTATTAATTCTTGGTTAAAATTCTTACCATCAAGATATACGTAAGCCAACAAGCGTTGATACTTATCGTAATTAGCCACATAAGGATCAGATTCCAGGGTAATCTCTCGACCCTCAAGCCTCTGCCTGCTATACTGACTAGCCTCTGTGCCATAACACTGAACTACCAGCCGAGGGTCTTTGGTCTCCGGTGTGTCTACGCCAATCAGGCGAACTTTTTGGATCTGACCATTCAAACTGACCTCAATAGTATCCCCATCAATTACCTTAAGCACTGTTACTGATTGACTGCTTAGATGGGATTGATTCTTGACCCAAATAAACCCAACCAATAAAGCCAAGCCTAGCAACAACTTAGCTAGCTTGTGCATAAGTTTTCTCCAACTGTTTCTTGCTTCTATAGATATTATTGACAATACCTAGGAGGATGATGCTCAATATCAAACTAGACCCACCCAATGACACCAATGGCAGAGGTAGTCCGGTCACTGGTGCAAGCCCAAGGTTCATGCCGATATTGATGATACTATGAAAAAACCAAAGTCCAGCTATGCCGAGTAACAAAAAGGTAGCTGTTCGTTCGCGAGAATAATTCGCCAGCCAAACAATCCGGATTACAATCCAAAGCTCCATAATTAGCACCATTGCTGCGCCAACGAATCCCAATTTCTCTCCAATCACCGAGTAGATAAAATCAGTATGTTGACTGGGTAGAAAATTGAGTTGCGACTGACTACCAGCGTTGATCCCTTGACCCCCTAGTCCTCCATTACCAATTGCTATTCTAGCCTGACGAACATTATAACCAATTCCCTGAGGGTCACTATCAGGGTTGAGAAAAACCTCTATCCGGTGTTGTTGATATTGATCTAGATATGGATAAGCAACTGGAATCAAAATTAACCCAATGATCATCAAACCCAAAAGGATTTTTTTTGGGAATTTAGAACTAGTTAACATAATCAAATAAATTACCAAAGTCGCCAAAGTAGTACCTAGATCAGGTTGAATTAAAACTAATACTAGAATTGGTAGACTGATCAAGCTGGATCTGATGACAAAACCCAACCTCTGACTATTCTGATAATTCTTGGCAAAATAAACCCCAAGTGAAAGAATGACCGCCAACTTGGCGAACTCCGATGGCTGGAGTTGAATTGGACCAAGATCCAGCCATCGTCTTGCTCCAAAAACCGTAGTGCCAATTAGCTCAACCAAAACTAGGAGCACCAAGGTCAAAAGATAAAAAAGCTTGTGATACCTCGCTACCAATCGGTAATCAAATCTCTGAAGTAATATTGCAACCAAGATACCAATCAAAAAATATACCATTTGTTTGACCACATCAATCACTCCAATTGTTGACCCCCCTAGGGCTGAAGCCATCAATACGCTTATACTAATCAGTATCAAGACTGATGCTGGTAGAACTATCAACCAATCAAATCTAAAGTTTTTAATAAGCCTCATCTAGGCTTAACTTTTTGTTATTAAGATTCTCACCACCTGCTCACCTAGTTCAAATTGATTATTAGGGTTGCTCAACTTGGCAAAATCAATCTGATCTGCCAGCACTTCAGTTGATATTACCCCTTCGAATTCCTTGATCGCAAGACTTACAGTCTCTGACTCAGTGTCTACCATCAACTTAATTCTATCGGTGACCTCCAGGTCTAATTTCTTACGGGTAGATTGGACTTGGCGAACCAGATCTCTAATCATCCCCTCGGCTATTAGTCGATCAGTTAACTCCAGATCAACTAAAATATCTTGGTCAAGCTGATCATCCTCCTTGACCTGCTTAAGATTCAACTCATCAGTCAATATCTCAATCAACTCCTGATTTAGCCCAAAATTCGTCCTAACTTTAGCGCTTGCCAAGGGTTGTCTGAGCTTAATACCAGCTTTTGCCCTTTGGGCCAAACCTTCAGTCACCAAGTCTCTCAAGCGAATCATCTGACTCAGGATCTCTTGATCTGGCTCAACAACCAATGGCCAACTTACCAAATGAACAGATTCTAAACTACCTCCAACCCCCTGCATCAACTGTCCATAAAGGTACTCACTGATAAAGGGAGACCAAGGTGCCATCAATTTGGTAATCTCCACCAAAACATAGTGCAAAGTCTGATAAGCTTGATTTTTATCTTGATCATTATCAGATTTCCAGAATCTTTTACGGGATCTACGAATATACCAGTTGGACAAATCGTCGATTAGTTTGACTAATGGAGATGTTGCATTAAAAAATTGGTAATCATCCATTGCTTGAACAATCTCTTGGTTTGTCTGGTCTAATCTTGCCAGGATCCAATTGTCTAGCGGACTAATTAGCTTGGTGGGCCTAATGAGTTGATCTGGCTGATAACTATCTATCTCGGCATACAGTGTCAGAAAACTTACCGAGGCATATAGAGTCATCATCACATTACGTTTGATAGTTGCCAAATCTTTCTCAATAAACTTAATAGATTGACCATTAGTAGCTGCTGAGTTGAGCAAATAAAACCTCAAACTATCTGCTCCAAATTGGTTGATTACTTCTTCGGGGTCATTATAGTTTTTGAGTTTCTTTGACAACTTCTTACCATCACTGGCCAAAACCAAACCATTAACTACTACATTTTCAAAAGCTGGACGATCATAAAGTATTGCCGCAAGAACATGTAGAGTATAAAACCAACCCCTTGTCTGGTCTTGACCTTCAGCGATAAACTTAGCTGGAAAACTTTTATCGAATAAGTCCTTATTTTCAAATGGATAATGAATAGAGGCATAAGGCATAGCGCCAGATTCAAACCAACAATCAAATACTTCCTCCACCCTAGTAGCTACTCCACCAGAAGGAGTCCTCAGTTTAATATTATCGATTCCCGGACGATGTAAATCCAGCTCCTCGATCGGCTCTACCGAAAGTTTTCGCAATTCAGCTAGGCTTGAAACTACGACATACTCACCTGTCTCTTTACAGTGCCAAATTGGAATAGGTGAACCCCAATATCGATTTCGAGAGACAGCCCAGTCCCTAGCACCAGCCAGCCAATTACCAAACCTTCCATCCTTGAAGTGTTCAGGTATCCAGCGAATATCCTGGTTGGAGTGAACCAATTTCTCTCGCAATTTTGATACCTCAATATACCAAGTATCCACTACATAATAAATGAGTGGACTATCACAGCGCCAACAAAAAGGATAGGTATGGCGAATCTGTTTCGATTCAAATACAAGATCTCGACCTTCCAGCTCCTCAATCACCAGCTTATCAGCATCCTTGACGAACACTCCAGCAAAGTCAGTATAATCAGCCATCATCCCATGTTGGTCTACTGATATTAAGACTGGCAAATCATATTCTTTGGCAAGTGTATTATCATCTTCACCAAAAGCCGGTGCGATATGGACTAATCCACTACCCTCTTCCATTGAAACAAAATCTCCAGGATAAAGTCTATAGACCCGATCTAGTTGCTCAGAATCAAGCTGACTATCTGCAGGATACAATGCCTGATACTCTTGACCAATCAAATCCTGACCAAGATACTGGTCTACTACTTTGTAATCTTGCTTACCAAGCAACCCTAGCCTTTCTTCTGCTAGGATCAAAAACTGATCATCAATCTTGACCTTAAAATAGGTTTGACTGGGAGAAATTGCGATTGCTAGATTGCCTGGTAAAGTCCAAGGAGTAGTAGTCCAAACTAAGAAATAGGTATTTTCCTGATTCTTCAAAGGAAACTTAACTACCAAGCTAGGATCTTTGACATTATCCTTGTAGCCTTGATTGAGCTCAAAATTTGACAATGGTGTAGCACAACGTGGACAATAGCCTGTCGGTCTCTGTCCTTGATAGACAAGACCCTGCTTATAAGCCTCACTAAATACCCACCAAACACTTTCGATATAGTTATCATCGAGAGTAGCATAATAATCCTCACTATCAGCCCAACGACCCAGTCTAGTAAACAATTTCTCCCATTGATCCTTGTATTTAAAAACACTAGCTCTACAAGCTTGATTGAAATTGGCAATTCCGACCCTCTCCTCTATATCTCGCTTATTCTTGATACCTAATTCTTTTTCAATTTTGGTTTCAACCGGCAATCCATGACAATCCCAACCTAGCCTTCTCGGTACATAATGTCCGCGCATTGTTTCATAACGACCAAAAGCATCCTTGATCGCAGTTACTAGATTGTGACCAAAGTGTGGCAACCCGTTGGCAAAAGGTGGACCATCATAGAAGCTATAGACTTCTCCTCCCTTAGTCTTGTCTAGACTTTTTTCAAATATCTTATTGTCTTGCCAGAACTTTATTATTTGATTTTCTAGCTGATCAGGCTGGTAATTAGGAATTTTCTTCATCATTATATCTTACCTCAAACTTTTATGAACTACAAAAATATTCACTGCCCCTGGAGCAAATCGAGAGCAAAGCACAATTCCTCAAGCCTTTGACCCTGATCTGGATCATTGATCTCCAGCACCTGCTTACAATCTAGATTTTCAAGCAAGCTCAAAAGAATTGGTTGAGTTTCAGTACTGACAACAATCGACTTGTCTTGGCCATCTCTTGTTTGGTAATTGATCTTGAGGGGACTCTTTGGGTTCATTTTTTCCTTTCAAACAAAAACCCCGCCTTAGTTGGCGGGGTTTTGCTTATTTATCTTATTTTATTTGATTCTAGACAACAAACTCCCGCCGTTTGACAATCACGGCTTTGAGAATTATCGCTAGAATCACTCGTCGCATATTAATATATTAACCCTTTAAACTATACTAGTCAAGAATGACTTATTCGCTTACATCAGGACGCTCTTGGTGTGTTCTTATAAAAATTTGGTCTCTTCCATCTTCTAGGCGATGTCTTCCTGGGAAAAACCCAGTTACCCCAGAGGTATTATTGTCAAATACCTCCCTAAATAGTATGTCTGAATTTTGTTGGCTTATGCGCACAGCGCTTATCCCAGTAAACCCTTTCTCTTCAAGCTCGAAATGGATTATTATATCTTCCGTGGAAATCCGTAGCTCTGTTATTACCAAATCATTGACAGCATTGCTCTGATTGATAAACCCGTATAAAAAGCTCAGAAGATTCTGCGCTGTACAAAATATACCATACCACTCTCTACCCTCTTCTTTTCCAAAACTACTATCCGGGGATGTATAACAAATTCTTCAGCTATCTCCTCCCGTGCAAATAGTCCCCCTATAGATTCCTCTATTGCATCTTCTTTTTCACTATCTTCACCTGTTTTTAGCTCAAATTTGCTCATCCTGCCCCTTATTAATAACCTTAATGATACCATGTATTACAATATGTAGCAACTGTAACGTATTCATCCTCCTCCACTCAATGTATAGTCACGATCATCCCAATCCCCCCTCCTTTATCCCGAGCCTTAGCTTCAAAATACGTTTCTATCCTAGACCCCTGGGGCAAAGATTGCTGACTGACTAGATCAATATCTACTACTTCCTTGATAATTTCCCAGTCTGGACTCACCTCCAACTGTTCCAAGCTATACTGATATAACTCCGTGCTATCAGTCTTGAGAATTACCTCTCCGCCTGGCCTTAGAATCTCTCGATAAATATCTAAAAATCTAGGATGAGTCAAGCGGTGCTTGGCATTTCTCTTCTTTGGTTGAGGATCAGGAAATGTTAGCCAGATCTGGTCAACTGTATTTGGGGCAAAATATTCCCCTAGCTCTCGTACATTACCCCTGACTAGTGTCAAGTTGGTGATTTGTTCTTCGATAATCCTCTGACCAGCCCGCCAAAGTCTTTCCCCCTGAATATCCAAAGCAACATACAATCTTTGGCGATTAATCTTAGCCAGACCAACGCTGAGATCAGCACTACCACAACCTAGCTCCAAAACTACCTCTTGACCATTATTCGAAATCAATCTCTGTAGCCTAGATATCTGATTAACCCTATCAGATTCTGATTCAGTTCTATCCTTCATTAAATCATAATAAAAAGGATACTGACTGACTTCTAAAAAACGAGCTAGTTTTTTCCGAGCCAAATCTAATATGGGTTATTTATGATAGGATTATCCCACTCAGGATGTCTGTACAGTGGCTGATTCAACAATTTCTGATCAATATGATGAGCAATTAGCCCCATACTCCTAGCCCAAATAAAAAATCCATTGAATAAATCTGCCTCTATATAAGCCTGAATTCCTTCTTGATCAATCCCGATGTCCTGCATAATATCGAGTAAACAGACAGCCAAGGCTCCATCAACATTGAGGATCAAATTGTCTTTCTTGCGCAAGGTAATATTTTCAACCTCCAAGGCAAGATCCAGATGTGGACTAGTAGACAAGTTATCCTTCAATGAATCGATTAGTTGCTTGGTTCTCAAATCAGGATTGGTTCGGGAATATTTTCGATGCCCTATCCCTGGTATCAACACTTTGTCTTGCTTCATCTTACTGACAAATTCTTCTGGGCTCAGCCCTTGACTAACTGCCATTGAGAAATAAGTTGCAGCACCTGTGATTGCACCCCCAAACCTCGGTCCAATTGTCAAAAGTCCACTTGCAAGCGAGCTTGCCAGATCTTTGCCAGCCCTTGCAGTCACGATCGTATTATGAGCACCACTGACCAATGGGCCATGATCAATTATCAATTTAAGTGCTAGCTCTATCCAATCAGCCTGCCACTCTTTGACTGGTCTTCTGAGCCAAAGACTGGCAATAATCTCACCAAATCCTTGTTTGCTGCCAGCTTGATAATCATAATCAACAGTCGAGACAATGCTAGGCGTATAACGCAAATCTCCTATTGCCATCGCTTGATTAAAATCTTGATAATAGTGGCTAATCGAGCGTGTATTGTCCAAAAATCCCTGACTCCTAATCGTCTTAGCCAAATCTTGATATTTTCTAACTACCAAGACCCCAGCTTCTCTGAGCCTATCTAGCTTATAATCTGGCTTCTCTTGCTCTTGATTGGCCTTAGCACCAGCGTGACCAAACTGAATCTCCCGATCAAGACCCTCCGACTCAGAGCCAATGATATGGCAAATTACTGCCTTATCGGTAGGATGACCTTTTAGATACTTAGCTACCTGATTTTCTTGAACTCCTCCAATCTCACCCAGGATAACTACTAGCTTGATTTGAGGATTATCAATCATCCTAGCCAAATGATCGACTAATCTACTAGCTGGATAACGATCTCCACCAATGGCTACTGCTTCATTGACCCCATCACTATTCTTATCAATCATTGTCATCAGCTCATTGAGCATTCCTCCAGACTTTGAGATCAACCCAACACTCCCAGCCTGATCCAGCCTAGTCCTTAGGATATTTTCAATGGTTCCTCCAGCATGGCTGATTTTGAATTTGCCAGCAATCAGAGCCCCCACACTCGCCGGTCCAATTATTGTCACTTCCTTCTCTAGGGCAAGCTTTGCAATCTTCCTAGCTTCTCTTTCGTTAACCCCTTCAGCCAAAATTGCAACGAACTTCAAATATTTATTTTCCAACATTTCTAGTGTAGCTTGATAGGCTGACCTCGAAGATGCCATATTGACCCCAATTCTGGCCTTTAACCCTGCCTCGAGTGCCTGTTCGACTGATTTGAAGGTCGGCAAAATAATATCAAGCTTTCCCCATTTATAGACTTGCTGAGTCCGACTAATAGGATCGATCACTGCAACAATGCTAGGTTGCTGCTTTTTGACCAGATTGTCGTAGTCGAGCATCGTCTGGATTGCTTGCTTGTGCTGACCATAGACGATTACTTGATCGCTGTAGTCAAACTGGAATGGCCTACTCATTTAAATATTCCTCAAAGGTATCTGGTATCTCTACCTCTAGCCCATAAACATGGTTACTAATGCCCGCATCATCAAGAAAATCCTTGATCTTCCTAAGCCCAATCTGATCATTAGGACCTCCCCTGCGGACAATCACTGTAATACCTTGTTTTATCATCTCACTCTTTAAGTCCTCCAATGCTTGTATTATACCCGTAAAAGTCCTAGCTACATCAGTGAAATTCGCGTTCCCACCTGCAATCAACAAGATTTTAGACTTGGCCTTACTATCAAGCATTGCCTTGATCGCCAGTTTGGCATATTGATAAGTTTCTTCTATGCTTGGATTCCCACTGTATTCACCGTAAAATCCAATCTGGTCAATTCTAAACTTATCTGAAATCAAATCAAAATAAACTATACTCGCACCACCTCCTGCAATCATTGGCCAAACCCGGCCATCTGGATTCAGGGTAGTATATTTGAGAGAAGCTCCACTCAAATGATCTAGTTGACTAATTGCCTGTTCGATTGGACTAGTGGCATTGTGATTCTCGTACAGATAGTTATCCCCCGCTTCAGAGTCCAAGCGAGCCTTAAAATCCAATGGCACTAAGCCTCGATCAGTTACTGCCAAAGGATTGATTTCCAAAAAAGCCATCCCACTATCTACAAAAAAGCGATAATAATCTCTAATTTCCTGATAATACTGATGACCCTTCAGAGCATCGAGCTCCTGGTCATCCAAGCCTATCTGATACTGCTCGATCTTGTCCCAATTGTCCTCAATCTCTATCCCACCTTGCCTGCTAAATCGTATCAAATCATACTCTGGCATAGTCTCAAATGATAGATAGCACTCCTGATCATGCTTGATAAATGGCTGAACTATAAAACTATCTGCCATCGACCCAATATTGTCGGTAATGAATTTTTTGACTTTCTCTAGATCAATACCTACCCTGATCATTCCTCTTTTCATCCTACCTGAGACTAAGGTATCTGCTTTGACTACATATCTTGTCTCATGATCCAAGTGTTCAAGCAACCGAAGATCCTCCATAGAGCTAACTAAGATCGAAGAATTATTGAGCCCAAAGGATTTTGTATATAATTCTCTAGATTGTGACTCTGTAATATTGATCTGTGCCATCAAACAACCATTTTAGCACAGACAGTATGGCCAGTGATATTGACAAATATTATTTGATAACCTTGGCAAATACTTCCACAGCTTAGTCACCTATTAGTCTATTAATCATCCCAGAATATTTGATACTGATCAGGATTAGCCAATAAATCCCTAAGTTCATCAATCCTGTCAGCTAATATATATTTCTCAAATAATCTTGGGGGATGAACGAATTGATCCTCACGAATCATCTGAATAATCTCTTCCAAGCTATAATCCTGAACTGTCAAGCTCTCACCAGACCCTAATTGAGGTTCAACCCACTTGATCTCAACCCTAGCGATTACCTGATGGAAAAACCACTCCATAGTACCCATCCGATATGTCATTACATGATAATATTCTTTCATCGACAGACCTGCTTCTTCCCTTAGCTCTCTTTTGGCAGCCCCGATAATTGACTCATTATCTTCTCTAGTACCCGAAAGTATCACTTGTCCCTTAACTCCCCAATGGGGTTGACCCTCATTACCTATCAAAATCCTACCATTATCAAGAACTGGGATGATGCTGACAGTGTCAGGTCTTTGTATGACTGTAAAATCTCTTGAATTACCCTGATAATCCAACAATGGTACGTTAAATATCTTAAACAAATACTCTTCGCCTACCAATCTAGCCCCTGGCTCCCTGCTAAACCTCTTGATACTTTTTGGTAACCTTCCGACGCTCATTACAAAACTAATTATACATCAAACTGCGCCTGATAATCCATCCTAGATCTTCATCTATAGACAGAACTAGTTAGTCAATTCAGGCAGAATGGCTAGCGACCTAAGACCAGAGCTACTTCGCCCGTGGGCAGCTGACAGAAGTTAGTCTGGGGATTAAGTAAGTCTTCAAAAATATTACCAGTCAATACTAAATCTTCTACAGGCTTATAACTATCACCATCCAATAGTAATCCATGAGGAGCAGGCAAAGAATAGTCTCCAGTAATTGCCTGAGCAGTATGTATCCCTAACGCTGAAGGGATGACCATACAGGGCTTGTTGCCAGAAACAATATCAGACCACTTGAGTAAAGGACCCGAGAATGCTTCGCCCAAACTGTCTAGGTGTATAGCTGGTAGATGATATTTACTTGCTAGTTTCAAATCTAAGATTGGCGAATTGAGCTTTCCTCCTTTGATCAGAGCAAGCTTTTTGCCAGTGATTCCCCCAGAACCAAAATTATAACTACGATAACTATAATCGATCAGTTGATCAATCGTAATATCAAAATCTGGATGAGCTACCAACTTATTACCAAAATCCTTAAACTCAAACCTTGATTGACCTGACTCCAGATTTGTCCCCAATAAATTAGCTAACAATAATTGATCTAGTAGCTCTTCCCAGCATCCTGACAGTAGGACTATCTTCGCCTTTTTAATTATTGAATCCTGGTAATTAATAGGCTTAACTTGATAGCTCTGATTGAGTTGACCATAATATTTTAGTCTTTCAATGGTACTATCGATACCAATTGGAACTAATGATCTCTGACTAAATCCGACCCTACTATCCATATCTATCAATACAGTCTCATGAGTATATTGATCTTGCCAGCTAACCCCCTCTGAATTAATCAATCGATACTGACTAAATTCAATCCCTCTTAATCCATAATTTGTTTGACTAAAACTTTTTACCAACCCAGATATCTTCTTGATCTCGCTAACCCTAATAGCAAAATCTTGACCCCAGGCTTTAAGCTGTAATGGATCAAACAACTTAACATAATTCTCAAGAATCGAACTAGCAAAAACCATGGGGGTTTTACTCAAATATGCCATTTGCTTAGCCCTAGCCTCTACCTCCATAATGCTTGGTAGGTATCCAAATTCAAGCTTTGCCTGCTTTTGATCTATTAATCTTAATCTAATCTCAACCCGTGTGATCTGACTATGCTTAATTGGATCATAAAGATCAGCAAAATAATCTTGATCAAAACCTACTCTAATTTTTTGATTATTTTCTAAAAATATTTGGTAACCCTCTACTAGCTTAGACTTCTCTAAACCCTCTATTAATCCTTCTAGATTCTGACCAGCAATTATCATGCTAAGCTAACCTCTAGATCTTTTTTCAACAACAAATACTGATGTGATCCTGCATCAACTGGTACCAATTGACCGGCTTTACCACAATATCCACTAGAACTCTTGGTCTCTAGCTTGCCAAAACCATACTCTACGCTATTAAGAGCGCTATCAACCTTACCAGAAAAACTAACTGGCTTACAGACCTTGTAACCTTTAGGGTTCAATAGATAAACATAGCTCGTGCCAAACATAAAGCTTCCTTCCTTTGTTTCAACCTGACCTCCTGGACAACCAAGTATTAAAATTATCTCTGGATAACTCTCAAACCAACCATTTTCAAGTAGGAATTTTTGGATTCGAGCAGGCTGATATCTGGTAAAGTCACCCTTGATCACCCTAGATTCTTCTAGTTCTATATAGGTATTAGACATCCTAGGGACTGCTACGCTTTGATAATCTTGGCTTCTCTCGGAATTAGTATTTCTTAAAGCCTTAGTCAAATCAGAAGAAACCAAATCACCCAAACCATCCTCTACCCTGCCCTTAACAATCAAGTTAGCTCTCTTCCTAATATTACCGAATCCGCTATAGGGAACAAACCCATGCCACTTATCAGCCTGGTAATCAACCAAGTTAAGATACGGCCTAGCAAATGTTGCTCCTACCTGATAATTCCCTTGTCGATCCCCTAGGATGCTTGACTTTTGTAAGACATGGTCTAGCTCAGAAGCATGACCAAAAGCTTCATGCGCTAATGTACCGCTCAGATCAGAATCTATTAATAAATTATAATTACCAGGAGATAGTTCTTCGGCTCCAAATTGATCAACTAATAGTCCTATTTCAAATTGAATATTAGTCAAGAACTGGTCAAGAGTTTCTTCCAATTCTGAATAGCTATTAGCTAAGTGTTTCAAGTAACCACTTAGCTGTTCGCCTGATTTGGTCAATGTAATTTGCATTACTACTCTTGCTCTACCTAGTTCATATCCGATATCAGTACCATCACTTCTAATGATTCGCCAAGCCTCAGATTCCAGAGTCAAACCCAGGCTTTGGTGGACTTGGATGTCTTGATCAGTAATCGAATTCTTAGTATATTTGGCAACTGATAAAAGTAACCTTTTGGCCTCAGCGCTATCTACTTGATTAGGTTCCAAGTCTGTATATAGTTTATATTCCTCCCAATCCGAGATCTGATCACCTACCTCTTGTTCCAACTTTGCAAGTCTTGAGCTCAATTTCGAATCTGGATAATTATCTAATTTACTGATTTCAACTTGTAATCTCTCAGCTATCTGAGCTAAATCATTACCTACAACAAATCCCAAATGCTGACCTTTGATAATATAGATACTTACTCCGATATCACTACTTGAATCGGCTGAACTAATCTCTTGATTACTATAGCGCCATCTTCTTTCTTCAAGCGATTGAAAGCGAATTATTAGATAACAATTTGCTTTTTTACCAATATTAAGCAACCTTTTAGTTAATTGATCTATATGATCATTATTAAGACTAGAATTTAGGCGTATTTTATCCATTCACCCATCATATCGCAGACCTTAATAAACCCAAAATATAAGCCCTCTTATGGGGTAGTTGGCTATAAGCCGAATTCTGTCTAGTACATAATGTACCTGGATAATCATTTATCTTAGCGTCATATCCCTAATTCAGTTACCTGAACTAGACGGCGAGCAACCTGGATCCATTAGACTTGCAGCAGACAGGGTTTACCCCTAGACCATGTCACCATGACCTATTGTGAGCTCTTACCTCACTCTTTTCACCCTTACCCAAATAGGGCGGTATTGTTTCTGTGGCACTTTCCCTAGGATTACTCCCGGTCACCGTTAGTGACTGTCTTTGCTCTGAGCTGTTCGGACTTTCCTCTACTTTAGAAAAATAGCGATCATCCACCAACTACCAGTTCAATTATAACTCATCGGCTTCGATTTGCTCAAGCAACCGAAAATCTAGCCACTCTTCGCCATACCCTCCCAAATAATAATGCAATACTGAATACAAATAATATCTAGGTTGCTTGCCAAGATGTAATGGGTATAATACTAGCTCTTTTATTGCCGAAACTGAACTAATATTGGTTGAGATTAGCTTCTTATCAATTACAATATCTGTAGCCTTATTGGGCATTATTTCCTTAAGACACCTACTAAATCTTACAACATATTCATCTATTGATATTTCTTTACAATTTTCAATCATTATTGATATCTTGCTAGGTAATATACAAAAACCTAATACCTTGCAATTTGATCTTTCTAGTTGGTAATCTATAGAGTTAGATAAATATTCCTCAAATATCCCTGTAGATTCTCGGATTGCCTTAATCATTTGCCAGTAATGTTTTGGCAATTTAAACAACAATTTATTTTGGTCAATGTTACCATTATAGACCTCCAAAAGCCAAGAACTATTAACGGTACTACTTCCTGGAATCTGATCCTTATGGGTAAGATTTTGTTCGCCTAGTATTTGTATTGATTGACTATCTACTGTTTTAAAATGTCCCCTCACTTTTGCATGATATTTTGTATAAACTTTATATACATCTGCAATAGAGTACACCACAACACTCCTTTGTATTATTCAGTCAGATATATACTTGACTCAAAATAATACATTCTTTAATCAACCTAAAACAAACCATTATTCCCAAGCCAACACACTACATGTGACCGAACTGTTAATAAATAATATTATTACAATTAGCTAATTGCCCTGATTGTCCCAGTAAAATTAATTTTTTGCAAGCATGAGCATTTTTATTTATCACAAATCTACTATATTATACCATATTTTTTGACGCGGACAGTCCGCAGTTTCTATCATCTTACCAGATTAGAGATATCGCGGACTGTCCGCGATATTGGCTAAAAAAGATTTTTGTCAAGGGTTTATGGTCAATATTACTGATCTTGACTAATATCTATACTAATGATTTGAGAAGTGTGCCTATTACCTCGATAGCGAGTATTATAAAGAAGTACGAGAGGTCAATAAAATTTGATCTTGGTAAAATTTTTCTAACCCTAGCTAGTATTGGATCTGTCAATTCATAGACAAATTGAATTAATCGATTATCTAGAGTTGACCTATTATAGTCATTAGTTCTTGTCAGGATAGAATATATCAATCTAATAAAAAATACGCCTTGCAAGCCATAGACAATAACATCAATAAATAAGCTCCAGTTTATATTCATACCCTGAGATTAACACAAGCACTAATCTGTTGCAAGCTATTAAACTTGCAACAGATGACTTTTTGTATTATGGTATAGATATATGTCACCTGAACAATCTTATCCTTCAGCCCATATAGACCTCGAGAAATCCACTGCTCCTGTAGACTTACTACCAATAATAGAAAAGTATCAAAACGAAATAACAAAACTTACATCGAGCCTAGGTATCTCTACTGAAGCTGATGCCCTGAATCGCTTAAAGGAATTTGAGGCTATACTTAAGGGTCTTGTTATGGAAAATGCTATCCAAAAAAATAGCCTAGATCTTGACCAAGAGAGATGGAAAGAGATAGATTTAAGAACTACTGCACCAAATACAACCTCACCGAATAATAGACGAGCAGAATACCCTAGTCCTTGTACTAACAAAATAACTTTGCCTACTCTTGCTGAGCTAAAAACGCTTAATTGCTTAGACTCTTCTGACTTAGAACGAATTGTTGAACTAAATCAGCTATTTTCATTCATCAGATCAATGTCAGATGAAGCAAAACTCAAGTTAATGCAATTAGCCCCCACAGTCTATCTAATGTATAGTATAATACTGGATAATATCAATAGAGCTATATCGATAGATCCAACTACTAGCTTTGATGCGAAAACTCCTCTCACCCTCCCTCAGCTAGATGCTATGATGCGAAGCGAAGAAACATCAGAATCCAATTTTCATTGTGCTGCTATATTTATAGACTTTGAAAACCTCAAAGGTATTAATGATGCTATTGGCCACCGTCCTACTGATGAAATCTTATATAGAGGTATTTTTGTGAAGTTTCTCGAAGGCATAAGATCTACTGATGTTTGCATACGTTGGGGTGGGGATGAATTTGTAATATTTCTCACCTCTCAGGATAATCCAGACCTAGAGTTTAACTCGTTCCTCAATATGGTTGCTAGCAAAGTTGACTTATTATCACGTATCAAGATATCAGAAGCAACTCTATCCTCAGGCGAAGTAGTATCAGACTTAGATGCAGGCTTTACGATTGGGGTTGCTGCTATTGATGCTATCAAACTAGGTGATTTTTTAAAATGTCATCCTCGTCACCCTTCTGATACTTTGATAGGTGCAGCAGATAGAGCTATGTATCAGGCTAAAAGTTCAAATACAAGACAGCCTAAACCTAACACAACTGATAGTACTGACCCATTCCAACCTATGGTCATCCCAGGTAGTAAAATCCAATATGCAATTTATTCAGCTTAAACCAATCTAGCTACATCCGCTAGTCTGCCCACATTGCTCACAAACAGCACAAGTCCCAGTCTTGGTCATCGAGATACCACAATTCGAGCAAAGTGGTGATTCATCAATCGGTCCACGATAAACTGACTTTGAGGCTTGAGGCTTAGTTTCTTGTTGATCCTCGAAACTGTCAGATGTCACTACTGACTCTTGGCCTGTAGTCTCCACTGTATCAATGATCAGTTGAGCTTGACCTGGCGCAACCCCAGCCAGATCAGCCTCTTTTTCGGCATTGGTCTTAATTCCTAGGCTATGCCTCTTGTCAGCTGGCATAAAGTTGACTGCCAACTCTCTAGCAATCAAGTCCATCACTGAACTAACAAATGTAAAGTTATCTGAATTGGCAAACCCTTTTGGTTCAAATTCCATATTGACAAACTTTGATATGAAGGCATCCAGAGGAACCCCATGCTGAAGACCCATTGACATTGCGATTGCCAAAGCATCAACAAACCCTGAGAAGGTAGAGCCCTGTTTGCCTCCACCTATGAATATTTCACCTGGTGTACCATCTGGATACATCCCAACAGTTACATAGACCTTAAACCCATTAACTCTCAACGCAAAAGTTTTAGAATCTCGGATAGTCGGTAATTTAACTCGATTTGTAACAGGGGCATGCCTAACGACTTGCATAGAATCATCCTGGGCTACTTGTTGTCGATCCTCTGACTTCTCTTTCTTGGAGCTACTCATGGGCTGAGTTGCTTTAGAATTGTTGCGATAGATTGCCACGGCCTTAATCCCCAATCTCCAGGCATCAAAGTGTGCCTTCTCTACATCATCTATAGTTGCCACTTCGGGCATATTAACAGTCTTGGAAATAGCACCAGAAAGAAATGGCTGAACAGCAGCCATCATTGCTTCATGGGCATAGATCGAAAGATATCTGCCACCAATAGCCTCCTGGAATGCAGTATCAAATACCAAGTAATCAGCTTCCTTGACTCCAGGAGCACCGACAATCGAACTATTCTCCTCAACGTAAGCAATAATCTCAATGATCTGTTCAGGGGTATAGCCCAATCTTTGCAAAGCTCGCTCAACAGTCTGATTGACTATCACCATCTCATCTCCTGAGACTTTTTGTTTATTCTTCTTGAGCGCAAGATCAGGCTCCACGCCAGTAGTATCATTATCCATCATGAAGCCACTTGTGCCCACAGGAGCTAATACCGACATATGTGCATTACTATATCCATACTGCTTGCCCATATCGACTGCTTGATCCCAAGCGTGCTTGGCCTGGTCCCAAGCCTTTGCCAAATTCTGATCTTGAACGATTGGTAAACCTGCACCAACTATTTCATCATAGAAAATATCAATATGATTCTCTGAACCAAACTTAATACTACTGACTTGAGCTTCCCGGCTAGGTTCTTCACCGATTGCATAAGCATAATCTCTGTGCAGGCTAGCTACCTTTAGGTGAGCTACCTTGTTCTCTGGATCTTCAAACCCTGGTCTACCCATCTCCGGATCACCTGGATAGCTACCCCATACTTGAGCAATCAGACTAGATGTCTTATAGATCTGGGCTTGCATCTGAGCAGTGATCACAGCAGCCCAAGCCCGACCTTCCATACTATCATAACCATAGCCACTAGCCATCAGCATTGCTCCTAGATTGGTATACCCTTGACCTATCTGCAAGAACCCCTTTGCTACTCTAGAAATATTCTCAGTAGGATAATCACCATACTTGGCCATAATAGTCTGAGCAATTGCCACTACTTCAACAGCAGAACTAAATCCTTGGTGATCCCAGGAACCATCATGATTTAAAAACTTCAATAAATTTGTTGCGGCTAAGTTGCATGGAGAGTTATCAATATGCATATACTCACTACAAGGATTTGAGCCATTAATTCTCCCGGCAGATGGAGTTGTGTGCCAAAAATTAACCGTAGTATCAAATTGCAACCCTGGATCTGCACATTCCCAGGCAGCTTTGGCAATCTTTGCCCACAAGTCAGTTGCTTGATAGCTAGGAGTTTCCTTCCAAACTAACCCTGGTTTTCTGGCCTTGGTCTTCCAGACACCATCCTCGAGCAAAGTCTCCATGAATTCATTGCTAATCCTTACTGAATTATTAGCATTTTGAAACTGGATATGATACCCATCTCGATTGTCGGCTACTGATACTCGAAATCCATTGCTAGCTAGTGTCCTAGCGACCTCTTCAGCCTTGACTTTTAACCGAATAAACCCCTCACTGCCATCAGCTTGCTCATAGATATCTGGATGATCTACATCAAGTACTACCATTTTAGCTGCTCGTCTAGTCCTACCGCCAGATGCCATTGTGCCAGCACTAGCATCAGCCGCTCGCATATATGAGCAAGGCCCGGAGGCTTTGCCTCCCTTTGTAATCCCCTCATAGCTAGATCGAATTTTTGATAAATTAACCCCAGCACCAGACCCCCCCTTGAATACTGTTCCCTCCTCACGATACCAGTTAAGAATTGAGGCCATATTATCTTCTACTTCTAAAATAAAACAAGCACTTGATTGCTGAGGAGTACCTTCTACCCCAATGTTATACCAGACTGGTGAATTAAAATTGACTTGTTGAGTAACAATCAGGTACTTAAGATCGGCCGCAAAATTTTCAGCTGATAACTGGTCAGCAAATAGAGGTTTGACTTTGGCATAATCAGGTAGCTCGAATTTGTCTCCGTTGTAGTCTGTCAACCGTCCCTTATATCCCCAGGCTACAATCGTATCAACTACTCGATCAATTGACTCCAGTACGCTAGTTTCTCGCTCTGGTGTATCCAGTCTACCTCTCAAATAATGTTGAGCAAAAATACTTAAAGCATTATCACTCCAAGAGCTTGGCACCTCTATACCTCGCTGCTCAAACACCACTTCACCAGTCATAAAATTCTTGAGCACTACATCCCTTACTTCGGTCTCAATCTCAGCATACGGATCCAATGAAGGTGCAAACTTTCTATGATAAATTAAACCCTCTGAATTGGTTGCTGTAGCACTCATCTCACTCCCTCCTATATTATATTTTTTATTATTAGATCTCAGATGTGGCTATCTAAAAAAATAAATAACCCCTAAACAATCAAGTCCCCTTACCTCTGATAGACAGTTAATATCTATAGAAATTTCAAACCAAAACACTGGTAGTTGATCCTTCCAGACTAGACTGGCTAATGTTTGCGGCACTACACGATACAGTAACCCTATCCTATGATAGACTACTGTTTACGACGAATCTTACGAAGCTCCTGAGCAAAGCTTTCTATATCATCAAACCTGCGATAAACACTGGCAAACCTAATATATGCAACTTGATCTAGGTCAAGCAAACCTCGCATCACCTCTTCACCAATTTGTGAAGAAGGTACCTCTGCTTCACCTAAAGATTTTAAGCTATGTTCAATCTGGCTAATCAAAACCTCGATCTTACTCTGGGGAACTGGACGCTTTTCGAGCGCTCTGTATAACCCAGCAGCCAACTTATGCTTAGAAAAGGTTTGTCTATTGCCATCCTTTTTGATTACCACTAACTGAGCAGATTCTACTCGCTCATAAGTAGTAAATCTTTGCTGACAATCATTGCATTCTCGTCTACGCCGAATTACTGAGCCTCCTTCCAGATCTCGGGACTCTATCACTCTACTAGCTGAGGTTTGACAATGTAAACAATTCATCTTTTATGTGTTATGTGCGCTCTATATATAGCGTAGCCTTAATCTACTATAGCACTAGCCTCACTAAACATGTCAAGCGGATCTGGCCAAAAACCTCTTAGATTCTTGTGGAGAAATTGTCTCTACAGTTTCTCTTTGACAAAATCTGGCATCTCGGGGTCTGAGTCATCCGGATTACTGATCTTACTAGTAGAAATTTTGCTATTTGCAGACCTCAGATAGGCAGGCTTATCAAATTCATCATCAGCGAAACCTGGAGTTTCAACACTAAGATTTTGATTGAATTCCTGTTGACCAACCTCTTGATCTTGAACCAATGCAAGTTCTTCAAAATCCAAATCGACCTTTGGTTCCTCTGGTTTGCGTCTGAGCAACCTACCCCCTAGGCCAGTCTTACTTGATCCATTATCAGATTTAATTTGGTTATCCTGACCAAGATCAGCATCCACCATGGCACTAATATCCTCACTTTGAGCTCTGCGAATTTCAGCCAACTGATCGCTTCTGGTACTCTTAATACTTGTTACTGGGTGATTGACTGCTGATGAATTACCATACCCCGAACTAGTAGGGTTACTAAAACCGAAGCTAGCGGTGCCAACATTTGACCTTAATGGTCTTGGCAAATCAAATCCAGTTGCAACCAATGTCACCCTGATTTCTCCAGTCATATTCTCATCAAGTACAGTACCCCAGATAATATTTGCCTCTGGGTCAACTTCATCATGTATTAATTTTGCTGCTTCTTCAATCTCTTGCATTCCTAGGTCTCGACCACCAGTAAAATTAATTAATACCCCTCTAGCACCATTGATTGAAACATCGAGCAGAGGTGAGTCCATTGCCTGTCTGACCGCCAAGATTGCTCGATTGTCACCTGATGCCTGACCAATACCCATCAAGGCAGATCCAGCATGCTCCATAATTGATTTGACGTCAGCAAAGTCCAAATTAACCAAACCATTAATAGTAATGAGGTCTGATATACCCTGGATTCCTTGATGCAATATCTCATCTACTGTCGAAAATGCATCGATGAGCGAAGTCTTATGGTCAATGATCTGGGATATTTTATCATTAGGGATTGTAATCAAAGTATCTACCTTATCACGAATCTCTTCAATTGCGGCTTCAGCGATCCTTCTTCTTCGATCCCCCTCAAAACTAAATGGTTTGGTCACTATACCTACTACCAACGCCCCTGCCTCTTTAGCAATCTTAGCAATAGTAGGTGCAGCTCCAGAGCCAGTACCTCCACCAAAGCCAGCAGTTAGAAAGACCATCTCAGCATTCTTCAATGCCTCCCGGATCTGTTCTTCATTTTCTTCTGCGGCTTGACGACCAACATCTGGATTAGCTCCTGCACCCAAACCTTTAGTGGTATTCTTTCCTATATGAAACTTGTGAGCTGATTTTGAATAATGCAATGCTTGAGCATCAGTATTGATAGCAATAAACTCCACACCCTTGAGCTTTGATTGAATCATTCGATTGACAGCATTTCCACCACCACCACCTATACCTACCACGATAATTCTAGCAAAAGTCTCAATTGCTGGCAAAATTTCTGCCATTATTCCCTCCTATCTTCTATAGTATTATTAATTATCAATTTGATTTTCTTATTTTGATATTTGATTTTTAAAATATGCCTGGGGCTACGGTTGCCCACTAATCAAGCAATACATTATAGTCTAAGCTAGTTGTTCACTAAATGCAAGTTTTTTATTCACAGTTTTCATAACTATATTAATAGAGTATATATTTTGTTCATTGTTCCTATACCCTACCTGTTGACAGCATGCTGTAATGAATTTTTAACTCTTATGGCTTATCAGTATACCGAACACTATAATTATTCTATTAAGCTACTCTATCCGAGTAAACGACATATTGTGATCTGGATCTATATTTATTATCTCCAGAATGACTTAAAAATCCCAGACAAGCTATCCATAGCCGATCCTATCAGGGAATTTACCCCTCCTTGATGGTAATCTTCCAAATCAACCCCCTTGAGCGTTACACCAATTCCAGATGACATCGAAGGATCATTGACCTGATCAACAATACCTACGATATTCTCTGGACCAGAAATCTTAACTGGCAACTTTATACACCTTCTTGCCAACTCATCTATTCCATAAAGACCAGAACCACCTCCTGTCAGAATTGCACCTCCAGACAACTGACTAGTCATTCTGGACAATCTAATCTCCTCGGATACTAGACTAAATATTTCCTCCACCCTAGAACTCACCACATCTATCACCAACTGCCTCTCTACTCTCCTATCTAGTCCATAGCTATTAAGATCTATCTCGCTACCAGGATTTTTAACAATATCCTGGTAATCTAGTTTTAATTTTTCAGCTATATCTAAATTGACCTGCAAAGCATGTACTAAATCTCGACTAATATTAACCGATCCAGCTGGTATCACTCTAGTCCATACAGGATGCCCTTCGTCATAGATTACTAGTCCCGTAGTCTCAGCTCCAAAATCTAACACAATCACACCCATCTCTCTTTGCTGCTTACTACTGACTGCTTCAGCACTGGCTAAAATACTAGGCTGATAAGCAAGGGGGCTAATATCAAGACGCTGCAAAACATTGTCAATTTGTCTAATTGTCGGAGTACCTGCAATAATCACATGCATACTACTCTCTAATTTAACCCCATTCATACCTAATGGATCAATAATACCCCCTTGTCCATCGATCAAATAATTTTGAGGAATAATTTCTAAGATTTGTTGGTTAGAGTTTAACCTCATCGCTGCTGCTGCTTTTTGTAACCTATCTAGATCTTCGAGCTTGATAATTCGATCATCACTGACTATAGCTACTGTTG